>NZ_JAQISY010000050.1:0-7134 GCF_028618465.1 Bartonella sp. MM73XJBT
TGTCAACAGTGCACTAAGCATTTGAGGATTACTTGCCATAACCCGCGCTTCTTCTTCACTGTAGCCTTTAGACTTCAGATATTCGACCGTTTGATTAACTTGTCCTCTTTGTTTATCCCCTGCATGAAGCTGTTTAACTCCACTTGCAAGCGCATCCCATCCAGAACCACCAGAGGGGGCTGCTGCCATACCTGCAAAAAGATCTTGAAGCTTCTTATAAGCATCCGATTGGAAAAACTTATAAGTATTAGACTGTAAAAACTTCTCTAAATCTGTCGGTGCTCGAGAGGGCGTTTGAGATGCTGTATCCACTGGTCCAGCTTGCATTGGTTCATTAATATGAGGTTTAAGATCTTGTGCTTCAAATGCCTGTGCATTTGGCATGGGGGAATGATTACCTACACCAAGAGGCATTTCCGTTCCAGAAACCATATTAGGGGGTAATGGTTCTTGTGGTTGCGGTATATTCGGTAACTTTGGTCCAGTTGGTGCACGTGCTTCCTCTGGCAACATCATATCTCCAATGAAACCTGTCGCACCACCTACCGCAGCGGCTTTGTAGTTATTTTTGAGTAATTGTCCCAATCTTTGCGCTCCTGTAACCGCTTTGGGCGCCACACGAGGATAAAGATATCTCAAAATATGAGGTCCATATCGCAATGCCGCCCCAGTTCCTGCTCCAGCTAATAAGCCTAATAATGGAAATGCCATAACGCCCTCCTACAAAACTCTTGTTTAATTATTCTTCAGTTATTGTTTCTGCTTTAAAAGGTCGAGGAGTGCTGGCGACGCTCCTGCTGCCAACGCCGCTCCTATTGGACCACCCACCATGTAACCAAAAGCCATTGGCGCTGTTTGAAGCGCTAAAGAACCTATAGTCCCTACATTCTGCCAAGGGTTGTTGCCTGCCATCACTGAAGCGGTGTTATTATTCGTCGTCGTGCCATAATTACCTGCAAAGCCATGACCGGCGTTCATCAACATGTTCAATCTATTCCAACCGCTATTGTCTTGCTCCAGCCAACGTTCGCGGTTGGCGTCAACAAGCCGTTGATTATAGTCATTAAGAACTGATAAACCCTGCAACATATTGGAATAGGCACTGTTGTAAGCGGGGAATAGGTTGCCTACCATGCCTAATCGATATTTATTCAAGTCACCTAGTAAGGCATTCGCTTGTAGCATATCCTGCTTATTCTGACGATAATGATTAATCCTAGCACTTTTAGACAATGCATCAAGTTCACGCGTCAACACTTTCGTATGTGCACCAGATCCATAACCACCAGAACCTGCAAAATAGCTGTTAATCGTATCTGCTACATCTTCCTTAGACTTTTGAAGGACATCTTCAAAATCTTGATCATATCCCCCTTTATAACTAGAAGCCAATTCACCTATATTTCTTTCTGCCTGCATAGGCGTATTCATCAAGTAATTCATATAACTTTGGTACTGATGTGGAACACTTCCAAGCCCCCCAATGGCTTGATAGGTTGGCGTGCTTAAAGGAGCTACACGTGGACCCCCATACACATTACCACCCATCCCTGTATTATACATTTGATAGGCATCCGCACCACCACGCTTAAAAACATTCTGCATCCAAGAAGGCGGAGCGCTTGTCTGCACCTGCCTCTGTTCTGTTGTTGCTGGACTCTTGCTCCCCATTTCCTAATTCCTTCCTATAATAAAGCATATCTATGCCGTAACCTTGCTTCTCCAATGCACGCTTCCAACCTAAGCGACCTAAAATCTCTATTTCAAAGGCACCATTCTCACGCGCCCAATCCTCTGCAAATTGCAGATTCTCAACCAAATCAAGAACGCCCTTGCCACTACATTCACAAATCAAAGCGCGTTTCTTGCCTAGTGCCGTATATTGAAGCTGTGTTGTAACTGCCGCTAAAAACTGATCTTCATCATCCAAAATAAGCCATAACTGTTTCTTGCCACTACAAATGGCTTCAATGAGTTCTTGCAACGTAATTTCATGTTTGAAACGCTCCACATACTCACTAAAGGAGGCAATGATCTCTTCCAAATAAGGGGCTATGCGCTCCCTATCCCAAGAACTGGTCAAATAGACTTTTGCCATTATCCTCTGCCTAAAGGGCGTAAATCAACCTCAAATCCCGTAATATGCTTCCAAGACTCCCCTTCTGGAATACGCAATTTAAAGCGGTGATAACGATTGCGTGAGCGTCCATGATAGGCGCCCGTGACAAAGGAACATACCCTCTCCTTATGCCATGCGATCGGCGTCTTGTCGTTGCGAAAGCGTCTTTCTCCTATGCTTAAAAGACCTTCCAGAGTATCCACTTCTGCAAACATTTTGGTGATAAAACTAAAACTGCCATCGGGTGCTCCCATCTCTTGCGAAACAAGGGTTGCCTCCATAGGGGCTCCTGTAAACACAACAAGACGGTTATGACCATCAAACCCACCAAGCATTGGCGCGCCACTTTGCCAAATTGCACTATCAAGCGAAACCTGTAACCCCTCAAGACTGGTCGAAATCTCATCCAACTGTTCTAAGGTATAGCCTGTGGTAAAAACCGCAAACAATGTGAAAGGCTCACCCTGTATCGTTGACCATTTCTGCAAGCCCCAATCATAAACAAAGGTCGTTTGCTTGTTATTGCCACCCTTCAAAGACCAGTAAACACGATTATGGATAGGGTCTATCACACCTTGCATGCCATCAAGAGCAAGCTTATCAAAGGTCGAAAATACTGTTCGATCAACCTTTTCAAAACCTATCGGTAAAATCTGACCATCACCACTCATTTGATAAAAGCCGCCATCACTGGCAAAAAAAGCATCACTGCCATGGCAAGCGATAGAGCCTGCACTTCGTGCTCCTCGCTTGTCTTGTATCTTTTGGACACTATATGCAAGTTCAGCCCCCGGAATAAATAAACCAGCATAAATAGCAGAACGAAGGAAAACGAGTGGATTGGTAGATTCTGTTGCACCTTGCACATATTCTCCATCCGGAAAATCTATATGATCACATTTTTTTTGACCTATTTCCCAGAAATTTGCATTATTCAAACCTGACCAATGGATACGATTGGGGTTATCAGTCAATTGCATCAAACAAACAAAAGGTCCCCAAACTTTGACCAAACCTGCTCTGGGCGGATTGCCTCCTAAATCCTCAAAACGTTGTGATCCACCCGCCTTTAAAACTTGCGGTTTGTCATTTTTATTCACTGCAATGATCATATCTTTAAAAAGAGCAAACGACCATTTATTATCCTCATTGGCTTGATAGGTCACACCACTTTGGCTTATGTCTTTCCAACCACGCGTTTGACTGTCATAACTATAAAGCTTTTGCTTCCCTCCCACGATGATCTTAACACCATTGCCACTTCTAAAAGCTATACAACCCAAAGGCTTCTCTTCTAAAGGCGCAGAAATAACCCTTGCACTAGGCATCGGTATATAACAACCATCCGCTGGTAAAACATTCACAAGGGTATCCGTAAAGCTGCTGTTAACAACCGCAACATCTGGTCGATAATCAGCTATCGGAAAGAAAACCATCTTAGAAATCCGTTGGTATTATTCTGCTTACATTATGCCGTTGAGACGTCTCTGCACGCAAGGCATGCAACTGCTCGTTAAAGTCATTATAAGCTGCTGCTGCACAATCGGGCTCTTTGAGGATATTCTTGTACAATTCATATTTTGCACGGGCTTTAATCAGATCAAACCCATGCACAAACCATGGGTGTTCCTGATTGGCATTCTCAAGCTCTTCCAAACGCACTGGTGAGAGAATGAGTTGAACCTGATAAGCTCTATCCGGTGTGGGATAAAGATGCAATTTTCTATCAAAGTAACTGTAATAAACCGGCGTTCCCTGCTGGTCTGAAGACAATGAAGGCTCTAAAGAAAAAGGACTTCTGTGCTGCAATTCAATCTTGTGATGTTGATCGGAAAACAGAAACACACTTTTGATTTTTACAGCTGTTTCGATATGGCGGGTATCAGTTGCATCATAGACACCCTTCCCTGCCTGCGTTGTAAACACCACATCACGGCTTTCGTTAAAGTAAAAACTTTCCCTCTCACAAAAACGAATGGCAGCAAAAATACTTTCTTGGATTTGACCAATATACTCATCCGTGATATCATCGATTTCGCTTTGAATAACCGACACAAGATGTGCAAGCGTTCCTCTGTGACGAAAAACATCTTGGTGATCTTGTATCGGTCCTCCCGTCCTTACCCTAATATAATGACGTGCCATCACAACTCCTTTCCGTGAAATATAAAAATTGAAACTAACTTGACATTACACATCATGTGCACTATAGTACTCATATGGTAACCATTCATAAAACGACAGAATTTGATAGTTGGCTTAAGAAACTTAAAGATAAACACGCTAAAGCTATTATTCTTCAACGTGTTGTACGTTTAAAACAAGGTCTTTTAGGTGATGTTAAATTTTTTAATAGCATAGGTGAGTTACGCATCCATTATGGTGCTGGTTACAGAGTTTATTTTGTTCAAAAAGGCTCTGATTTTATCCTTTTGTTATGTGGTGGAGATAAATCAACACAGAAAAAGGATATTGAACAAGCATTAAAGTTGAAAGAGGAGTACAGTGATGAAAATAACCCCATTTAAACCTGAAGAATATCTTGAAACCACTGAAGAACAGCAAATGTTTCTCAATGAAGCTTTCAAAACAGGTGATGCTGCTCATATAGCTGATGCCATCGGAATTGTTGCTCGTGCTCAAAATATGAGTGCTTTAGCAAAAGAAACAAACCGTGAACGCAGTGGCTTATATCGCTCCTTAAGTAAAACTGGTGACCCTAAGCTTTCGACTTTAGTTGCTGTGTTATCTGCCCTTAATTTGCAATTGATTGTACAATCTTCTACCTCTTAAACTGAAGGGGAGTGAAGATAGCTCTCCCCTTCATTTCAGTGATTGGTCACAAATTGCACAACCACAACACATTCACCAGCTGCCGTTGTTTTATCGCGGGTGGCATAAAGGGTAGTCTCCTTATCATCCGCAATAAAAGCCTTTTGATCTGTTGGCGTAAAGTCCTGTGTGCTTTGGGTTTTGATCTCTTTCTCACCGTGTTCACTCCCCCCATAGGTGCTCCCTATCTTCAATTTCGCCTCTGGAAATGCTGTCTTCACAAAGGCTTTAATCGAAGTAATCACAGCTCCACGGGGTAAGATCCCTATTTTCTCTGTAAGATGCTTATCTTTATGTGAGATATTCAATCGTAAGAAACTCACCTGTTGGGTGTGAAGATTTCTGCCCTGCAATGGGGCTGGTAAATAATCTGCCATCTCTTTTCTCCTTCTTTATGATTATGCGGCTGCTTCACCGCTGTAGGTGGGGATAACAATCGTTCCAAAATCTTGGGCTGTCTGAGCACTACCTGGCATTTGGAAACGGGTTTTCTTCATGCCTATTAGCGTTTTGGCGGCAACACCAAATTCACGTTCATAATCAAAATACTCTTCCTTAAGAGTATAATGCGTTGCACTGTGATTTTTCCCAAAACCTATCACTGCACTTTGGGCTCCTAAGAACACCGCACGACGTACACTTTTTACCGCTGTATTATCGGTGGATTTAACACCGTGGGTGACATGAATTGCCTCACGTAAAACAACACCATTATACATGCCAAGCGAACCATCAAAGATGGGGTTCTTCGCACGAGACGTTGCATAAACAGATTTTTGGATATCTAACCATTCACCAGCGGCTGTATTGGTGCGCAATTGCATCACTTGGGTTGGGTGCAAATACAAAACATATACATCATCACCGTTGACATGGACCGGAGTGATTTGCGGATTAGCTAGTTTGGCTTGTTTTACCGCTTCATCAATCAATTTTAAACTAAAGCTATGTTTGGCTTTATCGTTGAGATCTTCATCCTTGGTTTTGCCATCAGGACGGATAATCCGTTCACTGCTTGGCGCCATAATCGGATTAAAACCATAATGAACCGGCTTAATATAGACTTCTCGACCATCAACACTGAGAGTGCTTGCTGTATAACCGCATACTTGAAGAAAGAACATGATGCTTAAACGATTGGCATACCAGCGAACCAAGCCTTCTTTGGCTTTCTTGCGTAAATTCGGTAGAATCATCTGTTGATCAATCGAGTCATCATTGGCGACACGTGCTGCATGTAAGAGCTCGTTAATGACCAATCTATCATTCATAAATTGAAGCGCTTCTTCATTCCCCTCTAAGGTTTCTCCCTGTGTGACACCATCCCCAAATAAATTCACAAGCAGGCTAAATGTAACGCTATCCCCTGCACTCTTATGGGTTTCGTTGTAAAGCTGGATAATGCTGTTTGAGCTTTTCCCTATCAACGGGGCTATTTTCGTTGCTTTTAAAACTTCATTGCTTAATTTTTGTGACCACAGTTTCACCGCTTGCGGATCATGGGTCATGATATGTGTTGTTGCCATTTTTGATTTCACCTTTCTTTGCTGTAAAAAAAACCGGCTTTAAGCCGGTGGAAAACCCGCATCAAAAGCGGATTATGCTGTTAATATCTGTTGCCTAATCTGGATTTGCACCCATGATTTCGTAAAAACGCGCTTCATTCTTCGGATTGGATATCCAAACATCAAATTCTTTCTCTGACATATTGGCAAGAGCCTCTTTGGTCATCGGACCAACACTTCCCCCTCCACCAGAGGCTGTTAACGTCCTCGCAGAATTCTGACGACTCTCAAGCGCTGCAACTTGATGATGAGCTTGTACGACTTGGTTCTGATAACCGCAGTTTTGGGCTATCTTATAAAGCTCTTCTGCCGGATTGAGATTTCTTTGTGCACACGTCGCTACAATCGTACGCAACTCATCCCCTATAATCGCATCTATCGTGCTCTTATTGGCATAATCTGGATAAACGCTTGACCATGCATTCAACTGCTTCGCACGCGTCTCATAAAGAAAATTCGCTGCTGCATCAAAATCACTGTATTTATCTTTAACAGATGCAACAGAATTTTCTAAAAACTGGTTCAAATGTCCATTAAATTCTTGATATTCAATCGCTTGCCTTTGCACATCTTGCTGCGCTCTAATATACGCATCCTGCTCTTGAAGCTTTTTCCCCA
>NZ_JAQISY010000051.1:0-7097 GCF_028618465.1 Bartonella sp. MM73XJBT
GGGGCGGAAAAGGCTGGTGATGCGGTGAAGAATGCTGCTGCTGGTGTTGTGGAAAAAGCTGGCGATGTCGTAAATAAGGTTGGCGATGCGGTGAATAAGGCTACTGATGGTGGGGCGGAAAAGGCTGGTGATGCGGTGAAGAATGCTGCTGCTGGTGTTGTGGAAAAAGCTGGCGATGTCGTAAATAAGGTTGGCGATGCGGTGAATAAGGCTACTGATGGTGGGGCGGAAAAGGCTGCTGATGCGGTGAAGAATGCTGCTGCTGGTGCGGTGGAAAAAGCCGCGGATGCTACGGATTTCCCTGTTCAGGGGGCGTTACAAAGTCGAGAGTCACTCCTAGAAAATCAAAAGACTCTCTTTAAAGATTATGATTTGGATAAACTTTTGCATCATATACGAACAGTGCTTGAGCATAACAATTTGAAAAATGTTCAAAAGCAATTCCACCAGCTTTTTGATAAACAAGACTCTTCTGTTTATTCTTGTGCTTTTGAGAGTGCTCTTGGGGATGAAAGTCTGTTTGCTGTCAAGCAAGAGGTGGTGGAGCATAGCCTAAAAGATGGTACGAAGAGTGTTGCTGATGTGGAAAGCCATCATGCTACAGTGAGGAGCCATGATCATTTAAAAGAAACGGATGAAAATCTGAAGGAAATACATAAGGATGCTAAGCAAACAGAAGATAATTTGCAGGAAGCTCATAAGCTTTTAGAGAAAACCTATGGGGCAATTGAGCATATCGAACCACAGCAGGGTAAAGATACCTCTTCTCTCTCTTCTAAAGAGTTGTATAAAAAAGGCTATAATGCTCTTCTTGCTGCCAATTATGTTGATGCTGAAAAAGCCTTTTGTGCTTTTCAACAGCGTTATCAAAAAGATCCTTTAAGGGATGATGCCTTGTTTTGGTTAGCAGAAGCTTTGTTGGGACAAAAACGCTATCATGAAGCAGCACAAGTTTATCTTAATGTATGGTATGCAGACAAAAAGAAAGCCTACACTTCTGAGATTTTGCTGAAATTGGCGAGAAGTATGGTGGCTCTTGAACCAAATAAAGAGTCTTGTGCATTTTTCGCAAAAAAATCAAAACACTCTAAAACTTTAGAATCTATCTTTTGTAAACCTCTGAAAAGGAGTGAGGTCATCCACGGTGTGCATTAGACTAGCAGGAAATCTCTTTAAAACATCGGATTTTATCCAGTGTCAAAAATTGATCCTTGCGGTCTCAGGAGGGAGTGATTCTCTGGCTTTGCTGTTTTTAGTCAAAGACTATTTAAAAACTCTCTCCGTTCCTCCAGAAATGATTGCTGTCACCGTTGATCATCAATTGCGAAAAGAATCGGCTGGTGAAGCTTCAGTTGTTGCAGAAATTTGTCGTGCTCATCGCATTAAACATGTCACCGTGCGCTGGGAAGGCAAAAAACCAAAGACGCATATCGCTTCAAGTGCCCGTGTTGCACGCTATGATCTGTTGTTTCAAGAAGCGCAAAAACAAGGCGCAACGCTTATTATGACAGGGCATACACTTAATGATCAGGTGGAAACCTATCAAATGCGCTCCCAACGTTTTCGAAAAAATAAGGATTTGCAAGGTGTAGCCTTTGAGGGCATGCATGATGGGGTTTATGCCGGGGCTTCTGGTGTTATGCAAAGCCAGGCTTTTGAGGGTATGCGTGATAGGGGGGATGTGAGAGCATCTTCTGGCATTGTGCAAGGTAAAGCTTTTGAAACTATGCATAGTGGAGTATATTTTACAGAAGCTAGAGAAAAGAGTGCGCAGGAAAATTGTATTGTTAGCGAAACAAATGATGGGTTGTTGTCTGCGCGTGGTTTATCTTGTATGGCGCGCGAGGCGATGTTGCGGCAAAAAGTCCGTTTGATTCGTCCACTTCTTGGTGTAAAGCGCGAAACATTGCGTGCTTATTTGCATTTTAAGGGGACAACATGGATTGATGATCCAAGCAATGAAAATTGCAATTTTGAACGCGTGCGTGTGCGCCAATCGCTTCATCCAAAAACGCTTGCCAATATTGTTGAAAAGGTTCATGAAGCTGCACGGGCGCGTCGTCAACAGGCACAAATAATTGCTGATTTGATTTTGGCGCTGGATATCATGGTAGAATATGGACGTTGTTTTATTGCAAAACCTGCACCATTTCTACAGCATCATTCCGGTTTTCCCTTTGTTGTTGGGTTGTTTGCTGTGTTGATGGGAGGAGGGGGTTATTTGCTGCCCAGGCAAAAATTGACCACTCTTGTGCAAAAATTGTGTCTTCATTCATCCAAAAAGCAGCGCTTTACTTATGCTGGATCTGTTATTGAATATAATAAAAATGGAATCGCTTTTTGGCGCGAGGCGCGAAATATGAGAGAGGCCGTCGTTGCGCCAAAAACAACTTTTTTGTGGGATGGGCGCTATCAGATTACCAATCATGGTGCTGATGCCATAAAGGTTAGGGCAGCGGGTTTAGAGGAACTGAAATCTCTCCTTAAAAAGAGTTATGTTGATCTTGAAAATCCTCATTTTCCTTCCTTGCAATCGCTGGTGATGGTTTCAAATGACAAAGGATATGATATTCCAGAGTTGACAAACCCTACTGTTTTTCCGCAAAATATTATCGTCAAGCGAATTATGGCTCCTTTCCATTGGCTTTTCTCATGTGAAGATGCCACTCTGGTGAATGTTGTGGAACCTTTTTTTAACATTGAGATGAAAAGATAAAGAAAAATCACTCTAAAAAGACAATAAACATCTTCTCATACCTTGGCAAGAAGCTGACAAGGTTATATGTTAAGGGTAACTATTAAAATATATATATTGAATTAAGTGGGCTGAATATGAATTCCAATTACCGCTCTGTCCTCATTTGGGGAGTTATTGCCTTGATTTTGATTGTGTCGTTTTCTCTCTTTAATGGAGATAGCCAGCGTTCTGGTGGTGGAGAGATTTCTTATTCCGAATTTTTGCAAAAAGTCGAAAATAATGAGCTGAAATCTGTGACCATTCAAGGTCAAAAATTAACAGGACAAACCATTGAGCACAGAGTTATTTCAACCTATGCTCCACGAGATCCAGGTTTGATACAAAAATTGGAAAACAGAAATGTCAATGTCAAAGCTATTCCTGAAAGCTCTGGCAATAGTATCTTCCTTAATCTGCTGTTTTCTTTGCTTCCTGTTATTATTATCGTTGGGGCGTGGGTCTTTTTTATGCGACAAATGCAAAATGGATCACGTGGGGCAATGGGATTTGGTAAATCAAAAGCAAAATTGCTTAACGAAGCACAGGGGCGCGTGACCTTTCAAGATGTCGCCGGCGTTGAAGAAGCAAAGCAGGATCTCCAAGAAATTGTTGAATTTTTACGTGAACCACAAAAATTTCAACGCTTAGGGGGACGTATTCCACGAGGTGTTTTGCTGGTTGGTCCTCCGGGGACTGGTAAAACTCTGCTGGCACGCTCTGTGGCAGGCGAAGCTAATGTACCTTTTTTCACTATTTCAGGTTCTGATTTCGTCGAAATGTTTGTTGGTGTTGGGGCAAGCCGCGTGCGCGATATGTTCGAACAGGCTAAAAAGAATTCGCCCTGTATTATCTTTATCGATGAGATTGATGCGGTGGGACGTCATCGTGGTGCCGGACTTGGAGGCGGAAACGACGAACGTGAACAAACCTTAAACCAACTGCTGGTCGAAATGGATGGTTTTGAGCCTAATGAAAGTATTATTCTTATTGCCGCAACCAACCGTCCCGATGTGCTCGACCCTGCTTTGTTAAGACCAGGGCGTTTTGATCGGCAAGTGGTGGTACCAAACCCTGATGTCTCTGGGCGTGAGCAAATCTTAAAAGTGCATGTGCGCAATGTGCCTCTAGCCCCTAATGTGGATTTGAAAGTTTTAGCAAGGGGGACTCCAGGCTTTTCTGGTGCTGATCTGATGAATCTTGTCAATGAAGCCGCTCTCATGGCTGCTAGCCGCAATAAAAGAGTCGTAACTATGCAAGAGTTCGAAGACGCCAAAGATAAGGTGATGATGGGAGCTGAACGTCGTTCAACCGCTATGACACAAGAAGAAAAAGAACTCACCGCTTATCACGAAGCAGGACATGCTATCGTCGCGTTGAGTGTGCCTGTTGCCGATCCTGTCCATAAAGCAACAATCGTACCAAGAGGAAGAGCTTTGGGAATGGTCATGCAATTGCCTGAAGGTGATCGCTACTCCATGAGTTATCGCTGGATGATTTCTCGTCTGGCTATCATGATGGGAGGACGAGTGGCAGAAGAATTGAAATTTGGTAAGGAAAATATCACTTCCGGTGCTGCTTCCGATATTGAACAAGCAACAAAATTAGCACGCGCCATGATTACACGATGGGGTTTTTCTGATCTGCTTGGCAATGTGGCCTATGGTGATAATCAGGATGAAGTCTTTTTAGGGCATTCTGTGGCACGCACACAAAATGTCTCTGAAGAAACAGCACGTATGATCGATGCTGAAGTGCGTAAACTCATTGATAATGCTTATAAAAGTGCTACCAAAATTCTGAACACAAAAAGAAAAGAATGGTTCGCTTTAGCACAAGGTTTATTGGAATATGAAACTTTAACTGGTGCTGAAATTAATGAAGTCATTGCTGGAAAACCTCCTTCACGCACTCAAAAAGATGAAAGTGCTCCGCGCGTTTCTTCTGTGCCTAAAACGGGAGTCATAAAGGCAGAGGCTTATACATCAACAGCGGATAAAACAAACGTTAAGAAAACAGATGTTGAAAAAACGGTTGTTAAAAAAGCTGATGCTGAGAAAACCAATGCCAATAAAACCAATGTTGGTAAAGCAGAGCCAAAAATTGTAAAGGGAACAACAAAATCCAGTGATGTTAAAGCCAATGATGCTGCGTCTCAAGGTATGCCATCTCGTGAGATGGAGAAAAAAACGCAAAGCGCAAAAAGGACGACAAAGGTCGTCAATCGTTCTGTAAGTAAAACCAATTCTGGAAAGAAGTCGAATGCTCCAGGACGTGATAAAGAAAAACAGGAGCCTTCTAACGACGCTTGATTCACTTTAGTTTTAGAGAGGATTCTAAGGATTTTTTTTGAGAAAGGCGCGAGTCTTGCTTGCGCCTCCCAAGAAATGTGGGAAGAGTGTGAAATCCCCCAGAGGGGAAGGTCGATTTCGTCATTTTTCAAAGTGTCTCGCGTTGATCGTTGTGTTTTGGTGATGGTGAGGACTGAGAGATTGATGACCTTGTGCTTGTTGTCTGAGAGCAAATGGGGTATTGGTCTTTTGACAGAGAGATTTTTCTTTAGTTTTATTTAAAGAGGGATTCTGTTGAGAGAAGAGCGTGTGTGTAAAACATACGAGAAGAGTATTGCTTAGTATGTGAGGCATAGACGCATCATTGATAGCGTCGCTGGGTTGTTTGTAAAGATTTTCTCTAGGTGGTGGTGGGAGATTTTGTTGTTTGAGGATTTGAGAATGAAGGGGTGCAAATGCTCTTATTCATAGGATGTTTTGCTCTCACAGAGTTTTTGCTCTAACAGGATGATAAAAGAAAGAGTGCGTATCAAGGGGATAGCACAAAAAGATTTTGCTACGGAGAAAATTCAAGAAAAAACCAATGTTTTTCCCATGAATGATCATAGGATTAAATAGGGAGAGCGGAAAGACATTATTAGGAGTTTTGCTGTAGTTTTGGTAGAGATTTGTTCTAGGTGGTAGTGGGCGGCTTTGTTTTTTGAGGATTTGAGAATGAAGGGGTGCAAATGCTCTTATTCATAGGATGTTTTGCTCTCACAGAGTTTCTGCTCTAACAGGATGATAAAAGTAAAGAGTGCGTATCGAGGAAATAAGAAAAGCACAAAAATATTTTGCTACAGATGGAATTTAAGGGCAAAGCCAGTGTTTCCCTATGAGTAATCTTAGGACTTAATAGGAAGAATGGCAAGACATCATGAGGAGTTTTGGTGTCGTTGTTGTGAAATTTTCTTTAGGTGGTGGGCAGCAGCTTTGTTATCTCTTAGGATTTGAGAATAAAGGCGTGTCCTTAGTCACATGAAGGATTTCACTTGAGTGGAGTTTCTGCTCTCATGGAAGAGCAGAAGAAAGAATGCGTGCAAAGGAAATAGGGATGGCGCAAAAATATTTTGGTACAGATGGAATTCGGGGGAAAGCCAATGCTTTTCCTATGACACCAGATTTTGCCATGAAAGTGGGGATGGCTGTGGGAATTTTGTTTCGCTCACAACGTCAGTCGCGTCGTGTGGTGATTGGTAAGGATACACGATTATCTGGTTATATGTTGGAAAATGCCTTAGTTTCAGGATTTACAGCTGCGGGAATGGAAGCTTTTTTGTTGGGACCTGTGCCAACACCTGCTGTTGCTATGCTTTGTCGCTCTTTGCGCGCTGATCTTGGGGTGATGATTTCTGCTTCTCATAATCCCTTCTATGATAATGGAATTAAGCTTTTTGGGCCTGATGGTTTTAAGCTTTCCGATGAAATGGAAGAAAAAATTGAACAATTAATCGATACAGATCTTTCAAAATCTTTAGCAAGTTCTGCTGAAATTGGTTATGCAAAACGGGTTGAGGGCGATATTTATCGTTATATCGAATATGCTAAACGAACTTTGCCACGGGATGTTCGGTTGGATGCTTTGCGTATTGTTGTGGATTGCGCCAATGGCGCTGCTTATAAAGCTGCTCCACGTGCTTTGTGGGAACTGGGAGCCGAGGTGTTTGCTATCCATGATACACCAAATGGTACCAATATTAATCAAAAATGTGGGTCAACCGATCTGACTTCTTTGAAACAAAAAGTTCATGAAGTGCGTGCCGATGTTGGGATTGCTCTTGATGGCGATGGGGATCGTGTTCTCTTGGTGGATGAAAAAGCGCAAACAATTGATGGGGATCAGTTGATTGCTGTGATTGCTGAAAATTGGCATAAAACCGGACGGTTACAGGGTAACGGCGTGGTGACAACGATTATGTCAAATCTTGGGCTAGAGCGCTTTTTAGAGTGCAAAGGCTTGGAGCTTGTGCGGACAAATGTTGGGGATCGTTATGTGGTGGAAGCGATGCGCCAAAAGGGATATAATGTTGGTG
>NZ_JAQISY010000052.1:0-6869 GCF_028618465.1 Bartonella sp. MM73XJBT
CAATCCAAGAGAGTGGTGAAAATTTTTTAAAGAGAGTAAAGAGTTTATTAAAAACATTACTGCATAAATTAGCCAAAGAATTCCACAAATTGCGTAAGAAATTCATGACCGTATCCCAATTTTTATAAAGCAGATATCCGGCCCCTACAAGGGCTGCAATGCCAGCCATTATCCAACCAATAGGTGTGGTCATGATTGCGATACCAAGCGATATAAAAGCAGAACCAACGGTGGTTATTGCTGGAATGAGTGAAGCTATAAGCGTTACGGCAAGACTGGCAACTGCAGAAGCAGCCGGTGCCATTGCCGAAATGAATGCCACGGTAAGAACTGCTCCAACTGCGGCCAAAGATGCAGCCATCCAGCCATTGAGTTTATGCCAATATTTATAGAGTACAACAAGTGCTACAATACCGCCAATGAGCCAACCAATAGGGGTGGTCATCATAGCATAGCCAAGGCTAACAAACGCTACTCCTACGGCTGCTAATGCGGCAATGAGTGGACCAAAAATAAATGAACCAAGGGCGACAAGACCTATCTTTAAGAGGGTTATTTCACCAATCAATGGCTCTAGCCATCGAAACCAGCCTTTAATCCTCTCTGTGAGATCACTGATGCCTTTTCTTAAATCAGAGGTAGGATTAAGTAAATCTTGTAAGACTTGTTTTAAGGTTTTAGCCCAGCTTGCCACGGTTGTTTGGATAAGATCACGGTTTTCATCAATCAGCTTTGAAAATGCATCAATCATATCATTGATCACAGGCATGAAACGTGCGCCAATAAAGCTCGCAATACCGCCTATTTTTTTCTTAAAAGCACCAAGCTTATCACTTAAATCTGCTGCATAGCGTGCAACATCGGCACCTATCAGCCATTTTCCTTTCCGCGCCTTTGCAAAGAGTTCTTTAATGGGTGCCATACCTTGTGAAAGCATGGCAGCCATTTCTTTACCATCTCCACCAAACAACAGCGCAGCAATACGCTGCCTTTGTGCTTGGCTTTTCATCTTACTCATTTTTTCGGTAATTTCTTCTAGTAAGAGAGAATTTGATTTGAGTTTACCAGAAGCGTTTTTGACAGAAATACCAAGCGCTTCAAATCCCATCATGCCTCTTTTTTGTCCAGCATATGCTTGCGCAGAACGCCTATTTAAGGTTGCCAAGGATTGTTGAAAGAGTTCGGCAGAATATCCTGAATTATCGGCTGCATCACCCCATAATTGAAGGGCTGTGACACTCATTCCTAAATGGTGTGATGCATGGTGAAGACTATCGCCCATATGCATGGTTTTCATGGTAACGGCGGTCAAACTTGCCACAAGACCACCACCAGCAAGCCCTAAGACACCGGTAAAGACTGAAGCACGGCTTGCAGCTACACCAAGAGCACTTTGAACACCATGAAGGCTTTTTGTCATGTTTTTGACAGCAGCAGAAAAGCGCGGAATACCCAAACTATGTGAGAGTGTTTTTGACAATGTATCGAATTTTTTTTGAAGATGTTTGAGAGGTGCGGTGAGTTTATCTTCAAGAGACAATCTCACCTTTGCATCAGCAACTTTTTCACTCATTTTGTCTTATACCTTTCTGCTGCTTGTTTTCGCCAGAATATGAGATCTTGCGGTTCCATTTCCATCATGTCTGAAAGTGACCAATGGAACACAATGGCAATATCGGCTATGAGTTTAGCGGCGGTTTCCCAGTCGAGGTATCCCGCCGCTTGATAAAAGACTCCAAAATCTCTCCAATGCTCGACAAGTCATTAATATCGAGTTCTCCAACCGCTTCATGTGCCCATTCAGAAAGGCGTGTGATCATAGCGATTGTTTGCTCTATGCCTTCTTTTTTGTCGATTGCTTGCACATCTTTTGTTTTGGGGCGCCGTAAGGTAATTGTGGTGTGCTCTTTTCCCTCAAAAGTAACCGGTACAAGTAATTTATGTGTAATGCTTGTTTGTACTGTCATTTTTATAATCCTATGTTTTCTCTATGACCTGCTAATTGATTGACGCCATTGAATTTTCTGATGAGGTTTAGGACGTCTATCTCAACAATTTCAACGTCCTTCTGGACATATTTGAAATACTGTAATGTGAATGTTGCTGTGGATGTTGCTTTGCTCCCCGGTTGCCATTCTGCCATTTCAAAGCCTTTGCATAGTCCTCTCATGGTAATGACAACACCTTCTGCTGGTGTGCCTTGGGCTTGCATTGAACTGCGTAATGAAATGTTGACATCAGTGCGCCCCAACAGTGCCATTAACTCTGGAGAGCAATCAGAAATGGTCATGGTGAGAATGAGAGTTTCAAGACCAAGGTCAACTTCAATGGAGGAGTCCATGCCTCCGCCACGATAATTTTCAACGACCAAGTTCAAATTTGGTAATGTTACGCTTTCACATTTTGCTTGATAGGGAATACCGTCGACAAAAATGTTAAAATATTTCAAAACTCTTGGTAAAACGGGGATAGCCATTAAAAGATCTCCTCTAAATAATCATTCACAATGCGTGAACGGAATGTGATGTGTTCTGCTGGTGTTGTTGGTGTGAATTCCACATTGAAATAGACTCTGCCGCCTTCAATAGCGCTTGCTGTATTCAACTCTAGATCAGGCGTACAACGCCCACCAAGAATGGCGCCTTGTGCTTTTAAATCACGCAAATAGGCATTGACGCTTTCACTCACGTCACTCATGTAGGTTTTTTTGATATTGCGGTCGACAGCCCATAGATGCCCACGTAAAATGGCGTCATTGATCATATCTGCGGTGCGTACCACCGATAAGAAAGCAAATTTTGTATCGCTTGAAAGGGTGCGATTACCCCAAAGACGATAACCATTTTCACGAATAATGGTTGTGATGTTTTGTTCATTAAGAAGGTTGGCACGGCTGGATCTGTCCCCAATGGAAAAATCAATGGGGCGTGCAATACCAACAATGCCATTGATCACTTTGTTTGAAGGGGAATGCCAAAAACCGTGTGTAAAATCAGTTTTAGCAATGACACCTGCAACTGCTGCACTTGCTGGCTGTTCTAAGATTTTTCCATCACGATTCACCTTTACAAAAGGGTCAACTATGATGGCGCGCTTTGAATCAAAATCCTTTGCTGCACTAAGGGCTGCTTCATCTGTTGTGTTTGGTGCATCAAGCACCACAATAGCGCGTAGGCGTTCAGCAATGCCAATGAGTTCTGCCGCTACAGGATTAGAGGTTGTACTGATTTCGGCTTTGGCTGTCGCTCCAGTGCCATCCCCTTCAATCGTCACATTTGGGGCGGTTTGATAATCAAAGCCACTGTCCTTAATGACAAGTGACGTTACTTTTCCATCTTTCAGGATTGCTTCTGCTTCTGCACCGCCGGCAATTTTAACGGTTGCTTGAGTGTAACCGCTTCCTTGGTTCGTCACATCAATCTTGCTAAGACTGATAGGGAGTTTGTGCGTAAAGCCTGGGGCAATAAGAATGCGTGGTGTTTGTCCCACAATGGATTGTGCTCCAATCAAAGCGTGGACGCCTTCATAAGCGCCATTTGCATTCACACCGCCAAGAACATTGGTGAGTGTTGCATTTTCATTATCACCTTCTTTCACGCGCACGACAACAACAATGGCACCCACTTGCTTGAAAATGAGATCAAGGGCATTGGGTAGGGTGCCTTGACGCTTACCTGTTTTATCCAGTTTAGCTGCTTGTGAAAGAGAACCGGTAACCAAAACGGGTGTGTTAAGGGGGAATGCTTGTTCATCAGCATCGGGTGCTGTGCCAACAATCCCGATAACTGCCGATTGAACCGCGCGAAGGGGGCGTGTGCCGTCATCAACCTCGACGACTTCAACACCGTGTAGAAAACCTGTTGCCATTTGATACTCCTTTAAAATAGTGGCGAATGAAATGAAGATGAAAAAATGAGGGATGAAGAGCTGTGTTTTTCAATGCTCGGCATCCAAAGATGAAATTAACAAAAATATCAAAAGTATCTTGACATTGTTTCTGCGATGTGTATTTTCGAATCAGGTGCCTAAGAAACACCGAACGATAAGCGGATAGATTACCGAAATAGTCTCTTCCCGCCGAAATTTAAAAACTTTGACTCATCACATGCTTTGTAGCATATAGTGATTTTGTCGGGTGTGGTTACACTATACAATACCTTTGCAGGGAAAGTGTAACGACGGACTTATCGCCGTGTTTCTTAGCACCCGGCACTCTTTTTAGAGTGTCATTAAGAAACCTCTAACGATAAGGAGTTCATCATGAACACTCTTATAGAAATATCAGAACAGGTCATTGATCAAGAAACTGTTCAGACAGTCAATGCGCGTGATTTGCATGCGTTTTTAGGAGTAGGTAAAAAGTTTGCAGATTGGATTACTGAACGCATTAATAAATATGATTTTGTCGAAAACAGAGATTATATAGTTTTTCCCAATTTTGGGAAAAACCTCCAAGGTGGACGTCCCTCCAAAGATTATGCTCTCACTTTAAGTGTAGCTAAAGAGCTTTCTATGGTGGAGAACAATAAGAAAGGTAGAGAAGCCCGTTTATATTTCATTGAATGCGAAAAACATGCAAAGCAAGTAGCAACACCACAGATCGATTACTCAACGCCTCAAGCATTGCTTGGTGTCTTGAATCACTTACAAAGTCAAATTGAACAGAAAGATCATGTGATTGCTGAATTAACTCCGAAAGCAGAGGCTTTAGAAGGCTTAAAGCGTTCTGATGGTTTGTTTGGTCTTATCGAAGCAGCGAAAATGCTAGAGGTACGACCTAAGGATTTAACGGATTACTTGCGTAAACATGATTGGGTCTATCGACGAGCTCCAGGGGCACCTTTATTACCCTATCAAGATAAGATCAAGAAAGGCTTCATGGATTGCCCTGCTATCACTATCCAAAGACCTGATGGCACAGAAAAGGTACTCCCTTCAACGAAAATCACATCGAGAGGATTGGCATGTTTGAGAGAACAAATCCATGGAGGTGTACAATGAAGATAGATACCAACTTTTTATGCGATTTATGGATAGCATTATCTCAATTTTCTAATGATGAAAATGTGAGCGACAAAGATTGTAGTGCTCTGGTTCAAACTATGAATGCAATAGAAAAGGTTCTCATTTTAAAACTTCAAAATGACGTGCCTAATATTACAAAGATTTTGGCAATTCTTACAGATTTTGGAGATTCAGAGTTACCGCATAGCATGGATTCTTTGTTGCGTGCTTATGAATCGGATTGTGATAACCCCATTAAAAAGGTTGCTTAATTAAAAAATATGACTCATCTCCCCGTCTTTAGGGTGGGGAGAAGGTTACGAATGGCTCTGTTCCATTTGTATATCCACTTTTTTATTAACTTCTAGTGTTGGAATAGAAGAGACATCAATGTCCCTCAAGGCATGCCATGTATCATAATTGGCTTGAAGCTGTAGCCAGAGAGCTGGTCCATTTCCTAATAATTTACCAATGCGAGCTGCTGTTACGGCTGTGACTGGACGTTCTCCTTTAAGGATGCCATGTAGATGTTGACGTGATATTTGAAGAATCCGTGCAATTTCGGTTTTGCTTGTATCTAAATGCTCCAAAGATTCGGCTAAAATTTCTCCTGGATGAGTAGGACAACGATTAGGATTGCGTGTGGTCATGGATAGTCTCCTTTACAATTGATTTTAAAATCTTCAATGGTATTGTTCTAGATCAACATGGTAAACGTGTCCGTCTTTAAATTCAAAAGTGATACACCAAGGACCATTGATATGGACTGTGTAGCGAGTTGGAGTAAAGCTTTTAAGCATATGAAAATTATAACCTGGTACATTGATATCACTAACTTGAGAAGCCGCATCAAGAGTATCAAGACGGCGAATAATACGCTGTTGAAGCCTGCTATCAATCTTACTTTTTCCTGTTTCCCAGAGAGATTGTAGGTCTTTATTTTTAAATGTTTTGATCATAGCAAACTCAACAACTTTATTTTAAGTAAGATGTAATATATTAAGTGACAATTGTCAACAAAAATGTTACAGTTAAATATTGTTAATGGAATACTGTAGAACTAAAAGAATTTAAGAAATGAATATCAAACCAATTCGTACAGAGAGAGATTATCAAGAAGCTTTAGAAATTGTGTCTGCAATGTTTGACAATCAACCTAAAGAGAATACTCCAGAATTTGATCAAATGGAGGTTCTTGTGTTGTTGATTGAAGCTTATGAAACAGAACATTATCCTATTTCTCCTCCTCATCCTATTGAGGCTATTAAATTTAGAATGGAACAAATGAACTTAAGTGCTAAAGATCTTGTTCCTGCGATTGGTCATTTAAATCGCGTTTATGAAATCTTGAGTGGAAAAAGAAAACTAACACTACGCATGATTAAAAATTTGCACCAACAGTTTAACATCCCATTAGAAAGCCTAATAGCTTAGACTTGTTTTTCTTTTCTCCACCTCATGCGTAAAGAGAAGGATAGGCGCATGGAGGGGATAAATTTGCACGTCAACATCAAGGATTTTACAACCGCATCAAAGGCTGTCTGATCAAATATTGCTAAAAACTTAGATCCCTTGCCATTCTTAATAAAGTGAATACGAAGTTTAAATTCTATTGTCATTTTGCTCTCCAAATCAATGAAGAGACAATAACAATCATCACCATGCTCCATAAGCCTGACACTGTCAGTCAAAAAAGACTTTAAAATCATACAAAGCCCGCTTATACAACAAGCATTCCTATAACTTAGCTTATTTACCTTTTTTGTGGCACCCCTATAGGTGGCTCTATGATTGCGTCTTTCTCTACTGGTTGCGTAGATGCGGATTGTTTTTTGTTTTCATCCAATACGGGAGGAGAGAACACT
>NZ_JAQISY010000053.1:0-6726 GCF_028618465.1 Bartonella sp. MM73XJBT
TCTTAAGCTCTTTATGGATATTCGTAAAAGATGTACCAACTCCTTCAAACGCAGCAGAGACACTTTCATAGCTTTGCTCTTCAACGTCACTCCCATCATCCTTGACTGTTTTTACCTTGAAGCTTGGAGCGGTCCATTTATCTTCTTCATACTTAGCTCCACCCCCAAGGACTTTAGCTATATTTGTGCCTGCAACTTGTAGATTATCTGACACAATACTCACTTTTTTATTCGTCGCAAAAAGTTGGGAACCATTAATCGCATCATGGGAATCTTCTGCAATCTTACCATTACCAACATTGTGCAGCGCTGTAAGGACCTCATCCTTACCACCAAAAGTTATATTGCCATAATCAGTCTTACCATCTTTCTTTTTATTATAATGAACAACCGCTGAATCTTCTGACTGAAGATGATTAATCTGGTTCGTAATCTCATTTTTGATATTCGTGAATGAACTACCAACTCCTTCAAATGCAGCAGAGACACTTTCATAGCTTTGCTCTTCAACATCACTACCATCATTCTTGACTATCTTTACCTTGAAGTTTGGCGCTGTCCATTTTCCTTCTTCATAACCAGCACCGCCACCTAAATAAGTTGCAACTGTGTTTCCAAGAGAATGGACCTGGGAACCATTGATTGCATCATGGGAATCTTCTGCAATCTTACCATCACCAACATTGTGCAGCGCTGTGAGGATTTTACCCTTACCACCTAAAGTTATATTGGCATAATCAGTCTCACCATCATCCTTCTGTTTATCATAGTGAACAACCGCTGAATCTTCTGACTGAAGATGATTAATCTGGTTCGTAATCTCATTTTTGATATTCGTGAAAGATGTACCAACTCCTTCAAATGCAGCAGATACACTTTCATAGCTTTGCTCTTCAACTTCACTACCATCATTCTTGACTATCTTTACCTTGAAGTTTGGCGCTGTCCATTTACCATTCTCATACTTAGCACTACCTCCTAAATAAGTTGCAACAGTCTTATTTGTATCAAAAAGCTGCGAACCATTGACCGCATCCGTTGAAGTTTCAGTAATGTCTCCAGACAAAATATGCGCAATCTTGCTATCTTTTCTTGCATCGCCTTCTCCATGAGAAGCAACAAAAGCACCCTCAGCACTACTCCAATTTAAAGAATCCTTTGCAACTCCTTGAGAGACTGCCTTAATACGATCGTTCACATGCTGGATATTCTTATCAAGACCTACAAAGGCTGAACCAACATCATTGAACGAATTATCTGTTACTTCACCATCAGTAGCAACATTCGATAATTTATAGGTTGGCTGGGTAAGTGATCCATCTTTAAAAGCTGCATCTCCACCTAAGAATTTTGCAACATCTTCACCAATTTTATAAATCTGTCCGCCATTAATTGCATCGTGCGACTTATCACCAATCTTACCATCACCAACATTGTGGAGAACTGTGAGAGTTTGATCTTTACCACCTAAAGTGACACTCGTATAATCAATTCCTCCCTCTGCCTTTTTATCATAATGAACAACCGCTGAACCTTCTGACTGAAGATTGTTAACCTGTTTGGTAATCTCATTTTTGATATTCGTGAATGAACTACCAACTCCTTCAAAAGCAGTAGATACATTCTGATAAGTCTCATCCTTCTCCTGACCATCCGCGTTAATTGTTTTTACCTTGAAATTCGGAGCTGTCCATGTGCCATTCTCATACTTAGTATCACCACCAAAATAAGATGCAACTGTGCTTCCAAGAGAATGAACCTGGGAACCATTGATTGCATCATGTGATTCTGAAGAAATTGCACCACTTCCAACATTATGCAAACCAACAGTGCCTGTTTTCGGATCTCCAAAAGTAACACTATTCTTATTAACTTTACGCAATGATCTCGCAAATAGATGTGGTTCATCTGCATCTTCTTCTTCATCATAGAAAACTGCAACAGAACGAACTTCTGCAATTTCGTCAGAAAGTTTAGTTACGTTCTCATCAAGTTGCTCTTTATTAACTGCTTCATTATCTTTTTCTGCCTTCTTCAAACCAGAAAGGATTCTATTATTACTACCCTTATCGGCAATATTAATTGTAGCGCCGTCCTTTTCTCCTCCAATATTAATATGCTTTGTCTCTTCATCCCATTTAACAAGACTCTCACCTTTTACATTGCTAATCTCATTGTTAATCTGTTTGGTAATATCATTTTTGACATTGGTGATAGAAGTTCCAACTCCAGTAAAAGCTTCTGCTACTGTCTGATAATTCTTTTCTTCTTCCTTACCTTCACCATTAACAGTTTTAAGCGTAAATGTTGGACCAACCCATGCGCCATCTTTATAACTAGCTCCACCGCCTAAGTAAGTAGAAACTTTATTATTTGTCTCGAAAAGCTGTGAGCCATTAACTGCTTCCGTCGAGTCTTGCGTAATATCTCCGGCAGCAAGAAATTTAATTTTACTATTTGTTTTTTGATCTTCTTTTTCATGCTGAGCTACAAAAGCACCGTCTTCATTGCTCCATAGTAAAGCATCGCCTTTAACTTCTTTTTTAATATCGTCTACTTTTGTATTAAAATCTTCAACAATACTCGTTAGATGATTGTTAAAATTTGTGAAGTTTGTATCAATTCCTGAAAAGGCTGCACCAACATCATTATAGGTCGCATTTTCACCTTCTTCACCATTTTCATTGAAAGTTTTTAGCGTAAAGCTTGGAGCTGTCCAGATTCCATCCTTATATTCAGCATTACCACCAAAAGACTGCGCAACCTTATCGCCCAATGAATAAAGCTGCGAACCATTGATCGCATCCGTTGAAGTTTCAGTAATGTCTCCAACCTTAAGATGTGTAATCTTGCTATCTGTTCTCTCACTATCTTTCCCATGCTGAGCACTAAAGGCATTATTAGTCGCGCTCCAAGATAAAGAATCCTGTGCAACACCTTCTGAGACTTCCTTAATCCGATCGTTCACATGCTTAATATTCTTATCAAGTCCTACAAAGGCTGAACCAACATCATTAAAGGACTTATCTGTAACTTTACCTTCTGTAGAAACTTCAGATAATGCATAGCTTGGCGGTGTCAGTGATCCGTCTTTAAAGGATGATTCTCCACCTAAAAACTTTGCAATATCCTCGCCAATTTTATTCATCTGATCACCCGTGATGGCATCACGTGAATCTTTTGCGATATTACCATTGGCAACATTATGAAGTGCAACAGGTGTAGAATCCTTACCTTTACCCAAAGTCACATTTGTATAATCAATTTCATCCTTTTCCTTTTTATCATAATGAACAACTGCTGAATCTTCTGACTGAAGATTATTAATTTGCTTGGTAATCTCATTTTTAATATTCGTGAAAGATGTACCAACTCCTTCAAAAGCAGCAGATACACTTGTGTAGCTTTGTTCATCTGTCGTGCCATCAGCCTTAACTGTCTTTAGCGTAAAAGTTGGATCGGTCCACGTGCCATCCTCATACTTAGCACTACCTCCCAAATAGCCAGCAACCTTATCACCCAAAGAATGAAGTTGGTTACCCGTAATGGCATCTGTAGAATCTTTAGAAATATTACCATCTAAAATATGCGTAATCTTACTATTGGTCTTTGCGCCATCCTTCTCATGTTGAGCACTAAAGGCGTTATCCGTTGCTCCCCACAATAAGGCATCGCCTTTGAAAGTGGTAATAGCATTATTAACTTGTTCAGTTACTTTATTCTGAACATTCGCGATAGAACTACCAACCCCAGTCAAAGCGTCCGATACATTATGGTAAGTTTGCTCTTCTTCCTTACCATCATCCTTAACAGTTTTAACTTTAAATGTTGGACTGGTCCATGCTTTATCTTTATAACCAGTTCCACCTCCCAAGTAACTAGCAACCTTACTATTGGTCTCAAAAAGCTGTGAGCCATTAATCGCATCATGGGAATCTTCTGTAACTTTACCATTGCCAACATTATGCAATCCAACAGGGCCCGTTTTCGGATCGCCAAAAGTAACACTACTCTTATTAACTTTACGCAATGACCTCGTAAATAGATGTGGTTCATCTGCAGCTTCTTCTTCATCGTAGAAAACTGCAACCGAACGCACATCTGCTATTTCTTTATCAAGCTGACCTTTGTTAACTGCTTCATTACTATGCTCTGCATCCTTAACACCAGAAAGAATTCTATCCTTACTATCCTTATCAGCAATACTAATTGTCGCATCTTCCTTTTCACCACCAATATTAATACGCTTGGTCTTCTCATCCCACTTAACAAGACTATCACCTTTCACATTGGTAATTGCAGTATTAATATCATTGGTAATTTTACTCTGAACATTCGTGAAAGAGGTACCAACTCCTGCAAATGCAGCCGTTACATTTTCATAAGTCTTATCTTCAGAGCTACCATCCTCTTTAACTGTTGTAATCTTAAAGCTTGGCGCCGTCCATTCACCATTCTCATAACGAGTATCGCCTCCCAAATAAGTAGAAAGCGCATGACCTACAGAATAAAGCTGTTTACCTGTAACGGCATCCGTTGAAACGCTACTAATAACCCCATCTCGAAGAGATGTAATCTTGCTATTCTCTTCTTTCTCTCCATGTTGGGCAACGAATGCTCCCTCTTCCTTGCCCCACAATAAGGCATCGCCTTTCGTTTTTTTCATTTCATTGGTAATTGTATTTTTTACATTGGTGAGAGAACTACTAACCCCACTCAATGCATCAGAGACATTCTGATAAGTCTTATCTTCAGACTTGCCATCCTCACTAAACTGCTTAAGCTTGAAATTTGGAGTGCTCCATTGACCATTCTCATAACGAGTATCACCACCAAAATAAGATGCAACTGTGCTACCAAGAGTATGGAGCTGCGAACCATTGATCGCATCATGTGAATCTTTAGCAATCTTACCATCGGAAAGGTTATGAAGTGCAACAGGTTTTTTCTCTTTACCACCTAACGTCACACTCGTGTAATTAATGCTGCCATTCTTATCATCTTTATCGTAATGAACAACTGCTGAATCTTCTGATTGAAGGCTCTCAGAAAGTTTCTTCAAATCCTTATCAAGTTGCCCCTTGTTAACGGCTTCATTATCTTTTGTTGCTTCCTTCACACCAGAAAGTGTCCGCGAACCACCACTTTTGTTGGCAACATTGATTTCACTACCCTCTACCTCTTTACCAATGTTGATAACATTCGTTGCTGCATCTTTCTTAACAAGACTATCACCTTTTACATTGCTAATCTCATTTTTAATCTGTTTGGTAATATCATTTTTGACATTGGTGATAGAATTACCAACCCCACTCAATGCTTCCCCTACATTCTTATAAGTCTTCTCTTCTTCCTTACCTTCACCGTTAACGGCTTTAACTTTAAATGTTGGATCCGTCCATGTTTTATCTTGATAACTAGCTCCACCACCTAAATAACTAGCAACCTTACTATTGGTCTCAAAAAGCTGCCCCCCCGTAATAGCATCACTTGAAGCTGCAGTAATATCTCCATCCTGAAGAGAGGTAATCTTGCTATTGGTTTTGCTATTTTCTTTCCCATGCGTTGCAACAAAGGCATTAGCAGCTTTACTCCAGTTCAATGCATCACTTTTTGCATCCGCAACCTCTTTGGTAATTTCTTTCTTAATATCCGTAATAGCATTATTTACATTTGTGAAAGAGGTACCAACACCCTCAAACGCAGCAGAAACAGTGTCATACTCATGCTCTTCAACCCCACTACTATCTTCTTTGAAAGTCTTAACCGTAAAGCTTGGAGCTGTCCATTCACCATTCTCATATTTGGCGTTACCACCTAAAGCCTTCGCAACCCCACTACCAAATGAATGAAGCTGTGAGCCATTAATCGCATCGGTTGAAACGTCTGCGACTTTACCATCGCCAACATTATGCAATCCAACAGTACCTTTGCTTGGATCGCCAAAAGTCACATTCGATTTATTACTTTTACGTGCTGATCTGATAAGTCGATTGTCATCATCTGAAACTTCTTCTTTATCGTAGAAAACTGCCACTGAACGCACATCTGCAATTTCGCCAGAAAGTTTCTTTACATTCTCATCAAGCTGACCTTTGTTAACTGCTTCATTATTCTTCACAGCATCCTTCACACCAGAAAGGATTCTGTCCTTACTTCCTTTATCCGCAATATTGATTGTAGCGTCTTCCTTTTCACCACCAATGTTAATATGCTTTGTATCCTCATCCCATTTAACAAGACTCTCACCTTTTACACTCGTGATTTCATTCTTGATATCATTTTTAACATTTGTGATAGAATTCCCAACGCCTGCCAAAGCTGCAGCTACATTCTTATAACTCTCTTCTTTTTCCTCACCATTAGCATTCACTGTTTTTATTTTAAAAGTTGGATCGGTCCACTTGCCATTCTCATAACCAGCATCACCACCAAAATACTTGGCCATATTCGTGGCAGCGATTTTGAAATTATCGGATAAAGTTGTTACATTTTTATTTGTTGCAAACAACTGTGAACCGGTAACAGCTTCATTTGAAGCTTCTGACAGAGAAGCACTCTTTAAACCCGTAAGAGTACGCTGTTCATTCTTTTTGTTAGTAATATCAATTTTGTCACCATCGGTTTCCTTACCAATGGTGATGTGTTTTGTATCGCTGTCTTGTTTCACGAAGCTACTGGCTGCGACTTGTTCTTTAACATCTTTTTCAACTTTTTGTAGTTGTC
>NZ_JAQISY010000054.1:0-6296 GCF_028618465.1 Bartonella sp. MM73XJBT
TGAAAAAGTGTGGGGGTGTTTTTATGACCATAGACAAACCACAACACGGGTCTCTTGCCAGTGAGGTAGCTGTTGTGTCTGGGGGTGCTATTGATAAAGCATCGAAGCTTTTTTCTTTCAAAAAAGCGATCCCCTCTCGATAGAAGATTATGTCATTATCTTTTGCTTATCTCTCACAATAGTGATATTTTACGCTGCTATAATGTACGGAGATCTTCTGGAATATTTTCATGTGATCTCCAAGGAGCCGTGATATCCAAAGAGCTGTTTGAAGCAATGGTTTAGGCAAATCTTTACAAAACATTTCTGGAAAGTTTAAAAAATTTATCCTTGAACAAACTTGCCTTTAGCAAAATGAATAGGACAGAATTATGGCGCGCTGCTGGGTGGAATGGCGTTTGGGCTACTCTATTGTCTTATTTTGCAGATGCTTTTTTAGTTATATACTCTTGCCAGTTATTTTGCTCTTCCATTTTCTCTTGGATCGTGAATTGAAAGAAATAACACAGCGGTGGAGAAAAACGTGCTGATAAAAACATGAGAGAGCTTGCACAATTGTAAAAAAAGCTTTAAATGAATCCCTCACGTTAGTGTGTGTGTTGTCAAACATTTCAGGAATGGGGGGTATTTGCATGACCATAGACAAACCACAACACGGATCTCTTGCCAGTGAGGCGGTTGTTGTGTCGGGGCAAGCTTTTGATGAAGCATCAAAGCTTTTTTCTTTCAAAAAATCCTTGGCTCTCTCAACAAAAGATTATGTCATTATCTGTTGTTTGGCTGTAATCTTATTAGTGTTTTTTGCCGCTATGGCCTATATCAATCCTCTGGAATATTTTCATGTGATCTCCAAGGAGCAGTTTGAAGCGATTGCTCAGGAAAATCTTCGAGCAATGGGGCAGGAAAATATTGGAAAACAGGTTTTTGAAGCAGGTGCTCTGCTACAAAAGCATTTTATAGAATTATGGCGGGCTGCTGGATGGAATGGCGTTTGGGCTTTGATATGTTGTATACCAATAGCCATCTTTGGATTTGTTTTCGGATTCTTTCCGCTCTTGTTTATTTTCTGTGCTGTGTTGAAGCGTGAGGTAAAAGGAATGATCCAGCAATGGGAAAAATCGTTAGAATTGCAAAATACCAATTACGCAATAGATAGGGGGGGAGAGTGATTGTTTTTTCATTATGGACCATAGTTTGGGCAATATTTATGAGTGTGCTCATTGGTGCAGCATATATTATGATTTTTATTTTTACTCTTATGACGGTTTTTGTCATTTATTATTCTTTTGTTAAACGCGCAGGCTTGTTGTTTTGCATGTGGCGAAAACTTAAAAAAGCTGCACTGCAAAAATTGGGCCGTTATGAAAAACATAGCAGGGCGCAAAACTCAATTTTTGAGGCAAAGTTCAGTCCTGTTGCCTTTAAAGAATCTTTGGCTTTGTCAAGAAGAGAGTATAAAATCATCTGTTGTGTTGTTTTGATCATGTTGATCCCTTTGGTGTGCTTGATGATTAGTGCGGCTTTTTATCCAAGATCTGCAATTTTTTTGGCAGATTTGGCAGTCAAGGCCCCTGTTTTGTCTAAAGTCATCGAGTTTGTATTCCAAGGGTGGCTTTCAAGCTGGGCATGTATTGTTTCTTTCTTACCGGTGGTTTTGATACTTCACGCTCTCCTCTATTGTGGCGTGAAAAGAACGGTAAAAAAATTGGAAAAATTTGCTTGAAGAGAGTGTAACACAACATCTTCACACAATGCGATAGGGGAAAAAAGTGGCTATTTTTATAAAATATTTCGGTATGTTTGGACTGATTATCATAGGCATTCTTATGCTTATGGTCATCATCAGAGTTCCTTACTTTTTGATCAAATATCTCAGATTGCACTGTAAACTGTCTCAGGAATTGAGAAAGAGCATCATACAAGAAAAGGATGCATTACAGAAATTACACAGTGATAAGAAGGGAATACAAAAACAGAATGCAGTGCTTGAGGCAAAAGCACGCCTGCTTTCTTTCAAAACATCCATGATGCTCTGGCCAAGAGAGTTTAAAGTTATCTTTTTCTTCTGTTTTCTCTATATCATTTTACAGGTTTTCTTTGCTGTAAAAGGCTGGGAATGGTGGAAGAATGATATAAGCTTCTTTATCATGATGCTGGTGAGTATTATATGGGTGTGTGCTTTGTTATTGAGCCCTATCATTGCACTGTTCTTTGTCAAGTTGAGTAGAAAATTGAGAAAGACAATTCAACAATTGGAAGAAGCGATTGTACAACGAGATGAAGCGCTTCGTGCGCAGGATGCTATAGGGGGAAACAATGACCGCTAGTTTTATAACATTAACAGTTCTCTCTGGTCTATGTTGGGTGATTGTTAGCCTTTCCATTTCTTTGCCAATTTTGCTCCTTTATTACATGTTTATCAAGCGTGCACGGTTGTATTGTAAAGCCAAAAGAGAACTGAAAAGAGTGCTGCAAGAACGTGACGCAGCGCTAGGGCGGTGTGCAAAATAGGAAAGATAAGATGGAGCAGGATTTAGGCTTTGATCAAGGCGCTGTTTTATCATTTGCAGGTACGCTAGTTCTGACAGGAAAAGAGTATAAAACAAGAGGCTCTAGAGCTGTTATCATAGGCAATATTTCTTTGATGATTATGATTGCCTCAATTGCTTAGTCATGCAAAGTTTTTGATCTTACTGCTTCCTTGGAAAAAATGGCGGTTTGTTTTGTGGATATCAGCGATGTGATGTTTTGAATGTCTATTTGATTTTGGGGTGTTTTCTTGTCTCTTTGCCTATTCTTACGCTCTTGTACATTCTACAGGAGCTTCAGTGGAAAAAACAGCCCGCAATGGCAAGAAGCAACCCAATAGCAAAATGGGGTTAGTTTGTAGAAGGCAAGTTCTTCTTATCGGCTTATGAGATCATCTCGCTGTTTGAGAAGCCTTATTCTGTACGCTCATGTAAATGGCATTATGCTTTTTATGGCTTTATTTAACGTGCGTGGTTGTATCGTAAAGCACAAGGAGAACGCAAAAGAGTGTTGTAAGAGTGTGACGGATTGCTAGGACGATGTGCAAAAGAGGAAAAATAACATGGAACAGGATTTAGAGGTTAATCAAGGGATTGCTTCTTCGTTGGAAGGGGCTTTGGTTCTGTCAAAACAGGATTATAAAAGAATATTTCATATCTCTACACTTATGGTGACTGTTTTGGTCGTGTTTGGCTTTGTATACCAGGTGATGTGTGGAGCAGGTTTTCTTTCTTTTGCTCTTTTAGAGTCGCTGGCATGGATTTTCGCTGCGGCTCTTTTCTTCTTACCAAGTATTTTATTGTTGCGTGTCATCGTGACACGAAAATTGAAGAAAATCATTCAGGAACTGGAAGAAGAAATCTAGCGAAGAAAAGCCGATATGATCACACCTTGTCATCAAGGAAAGATAAAATGAAGTCTTTTTCGTGTGGGGCGAAAAATATCGCATCTGTTGCGCTGAAAAAAGTAAAGTTCATTGAAGCAGTTTATCCGGGAGATACCTATCAGTTGACCATTAAACAGGATACAGAGTGTGAACCAGATGGTGTTTTTTATATTCATACGGAAACTAAAAAACGAAGAGCTTGCGGTCAGTTTTCTATCAAATATAAAAAGAAGGATGCACCATGTTTAACATAATAATCTCTTTTATTCCGTGGAGTATTCACTCCTGGATTATCAATGGAAACGTTTTAACTCTGGTCGAACGCTCTCTTATTTTAACGGTGCTTTTATTGTTCATTATTGCTCTGAATATTAAAATTATCCGGCAGAGAGAACCCGTGATGATTACTAACATTCTGACAGTTATTGTTCTGTTTGTTAATTATTTCACTGGATGGTCTACACTTTTACTGAACTACCCTACAGTTTTTTGCTATCTGTCACTTACTCTGGTTTCATTGATGAGCTTGCTGGTAAAAAAACCCTTTACCATTTTTTATGCGCCTGCTGGTATTCCTGAAGAAAAACGCAAACATATCCTCTTTTATCTCATCAATAAATATATTACATGTATTTGGGTCATCATCTTTTTTGCCAATGGTCTTCTAGTGGCTTTTTTTACATGCTCCCCCCAGATTTGGTTGGTCACTATGGGTTTAATTTTTGCTGGTATTCTTTTTTCTAAATATCTTCCTCATGTCATGCAATATTTTTATCGCGTGAAACACCATGGAGCATAATATGTCATTGTTTAATATTCTGACTAAAACCCCTTTATGGGCCTGGATTTTGCTTATTTTTCTCATCGCGAGGGGAATAATCGCATTGAAAGATAGGGAAATGAAGGTTAACCGCCTTTTTCTATTGCCGTTAGTCTTTCTTTTTTTGGGCGGAAGCGATGTGATTAACCAGCTGGCGTTCCCATGCTGGGGAGCATTCTCAATGTTGGCAGGGCTGATGATCGGCGTTGGCGTTGGCTGGTTGCTCTGGCGTGCCACTCCGCGTTTAAAAATCAAAGAGGGAACGGATTTAATTATTCGGCCTGGTACGCCGTTGACGCTGATATTTATTCTTATCGCTTTTGTCATCAAATTCACATTGATTGTTTTTCTCCATGTTAAACCTGATTTGAAATATGCATTTGATTTTAATCTTCTTTTTGGTCTTTTAAGTGGGTTCACTGATGGTGTGTTTTGGGGCGGCACATTAAATTTATATAGAGCATTTCGAAAGAATCCAAATTAATTCCTATACCATGGGGACTTCCTATCAGAACTCTCTCAAGAGAAGCTTATTCTTAACAACAACGCTGCATACAAGTGCAGCGTTGCCTCGTAGTTTCAGATTTTTTTATCCCAGCGCGTGAAGAGGTGAGGAAAGTGATATATCTGACTATGCCCCCTTGGGGGAAGAGCGAGCCTAAAGGTTTAGAATGCTATGAGTTTGAGCTCGCTGGACTTTGAGCAGATGATTTATCGCTGATGGGAAATCATTTTGTTTTACGATTCAAAAAGAGGAGAGTGATAGTCTCATGGGCGTAGGTGGGCTAAGAAAACTGTTAGCTTGGCAAATGCCGTCAACAGTTTGTAGAACGATGTTGTGGACTCCCCTAGCGGTTGCTATGATGGCATGATGCTTTTGGCAAGCAATTGTGATAGGGGGGTAGGAACCGGTGTTTAAGGGTACAACTGCGGTCATTGTACGACGTAAGTAGCATTCCGTCTGAGTCTTTAGGAGCGGCAGACTCCGTATAGGCTGTGCGTACAATATGTGAAGCATGCTTGCGGGATCAGTGTGTCATTATTGCGTTGTGCACGCAACCCTCTCGCTAGTATTTCATGGTAAGGCTGTTTTTTGAAGCTGATTGTCATGATCTGTGTGTTTTAAAGAGAACGTTAACACCGATGTATCATGTGCAGTGGCACTCTGATAGTAAAATTTCACCATCATAACCCACAAAAACTCTTCTTACTGTTTTACGCACATTTCTGTTGCAGCAATATTTTTCTCCCACAGCGATCTAAACACTCTACCCACTTTTTATGCTTTTCTCACGGGACCAAACAGGAAAATCCATGCTCCACATTTCACGCCCTATACTGCGTGCTATAAAAAACACGCGCCTTTAAAAAGCAAAAGTTTACGAAAGGGCAAAACCCACAGCACTGTTGAAAAATCTGGGGGTATCAAAAAGCAGAGCGTTTGCGAACCGGTTGTTAGCGGACTTATGAAATGGAGACTCTTTATAGAATGAAAGGAGCAAAAATTATCGGTAATTTGAGGCGTGTTTTGATTGTGAATGGTATTTTTGCTGTAGTTTATCGAGTTTTTCAGCAATTGGCTCCCATCATTCTGCAAAAGCCTCCCCCTATTGGAACAACAATGTTTGAACAACAAGAAGCCCCCCCTGAACGTCTCTATCATAATTTCATAGAGCGCTTCGCAGTGTCGTTTCTCAAAAATCTGCTAAGCTTCGCTTAAACTTGTTCTCCCCCATGTCTGGAAAAACACTCTACCCACTTTTTATGCTTTTCTCACGGGACCAAATAGGAAAATCCATGCTCCACATTTCACGCCCTATACTGCGTGCTATAAAAAACACGCGCCTTTAAAAAGCAAAAGTTTACGAAAGGGCAAAACCCACAGCACTGTTGAAAAATCTGGGGGTATCAAAAAGCAGAGCGTTTGCGAACCGGTTGTTAGCGGACTTATGAAATGGAGACTCTTTATAGAATGAAAGGAGCAAAAATTATCGGTAATTTGAGGCGTGTTTTGATTGTGAATGGTATTTTTGCTGTAGTTTATCGAGTTTTTCAGCAATT
>NZ_JAQISY010000055.1:0-6198 GCF_028618465.1 Bartonella sp. MM73XJBT
AAGGCGTGGGTGGTCGTGAAAGGGCGTTGGAGAGAAAGTGGTGGGGGCTGCTTTCTGTGAATGTTTAAAAGCGTAAAAATGTATCTCTGTAAAAGTGGCGAAAAAGCAGGTCCGTGAATGGTGGGTGCTTTTGGGAGGGTTTATAGATGCGGTGGAAGATTGATGAGAGGGGGCAAAAGGTTTTGTGGGGCATCAAGGTGAGAGGTATGGGTGGTGAAGGGATGCTGGTGTGGGTGTATGTTAAAGGTGGTAGGGGGCGTAGTGGAGTGTTGGTGGAGTAGATTGCTGGGAGTGGTTGCGTATGGAATGGACATAGGTGCTCAAAGAGTACTGTACAAAGTAGAGTTGTATGGCATGTGATATTTTCCTTTGTTTTCTTGAGGAAAAATCTGTTTTGCCAAGGTGAGGGTTGGGTGCGGTCTTGGAGGGTGGGGTGTTGGTGATGCGGTTTGGGGCGTCAAGGCGTGGGTGGTCGTGAAAGGGCGTTGGAGAGAAAGTGGGGGCTGCTTTCTGTGAAATTGTAAAAGCGTGGACAGGTACTGTATTCCCTGCGTTTGTTGGTGTTGATGTGTGCGGTGGAGAGATGGGGGTGTTGGCAAGGCAAAATGGTGGAGAGGTGTTAAGATGAGGCGGTGGGGCGTGTGAGAGCAGCTTTTGTACAAGGCTTTTTGAGTTTGAAAAGAAGAGGTGGTGAGGCGTTAAGGGGAAAAGAAAGGGTATGAGAGGGAGATGAACACTGGGGATAAAAGTTTCCAAAGGGGAAAGAAAAATGTGCAAGGCGCAGATAAGGTGGGGCGAAGGGAGTGTTGGAGGAAGATGAAGGTGAAGAAATAGATGGGGGTATAAAGAGGTCTAGAAAGAGAGGCTGAGAGCTGGATATGTTAACCAATGGGCTCAAGGGAAAGATGAAAACTTTGTAGGTTAAAGCTTTTGACAGCTCTAGGGAATAAACACAAAAAGAAAAACCTTTGCCTTTTTGTTGGATTTTTGTTCACAAAACTGAGAAAATAGGGTATGAACACTGAAAAAATTATGCGCACTGTAAAGGAATTTATTTTTTATGTCAAAAGAAGAAGTTTTAGAATTTTCTGGAATCGTGACTGAACTCTTACCGAATGCGATGTTTCGTGTAAAGCTAGAAAATGATCATGAAATTATTGCTCATACCGCTGGAAGAATGCGTAAAAACCGTATTCGTGTGTTAGCAGGGGATAAAATCATGGTGGAAATGACCCCTTATGATTTGACAAAAGGACGTATTACCTATCGCTATAAATAAGTCAGGGGTTGTTTTTTGTAAAGCGTTCCTACTTCTTTCTAAAAGACCTTGATGTCTGTTCTTTTTTAGTAAAAAATGAGAACAAGTGAAAAATTAAAGTAATATGAGAGATGCGTGAGGTTATATTAAAGAATATTCATGGCGTCAAAATAAATTGGGTGGGGGCTTAAAATCATTCTGGGGGGGTAAAAATGATAAACTTAAAGAAAACCTTCTTAGGAAAAGAGCGTTTGAAGAAAAATCCTGATGAAGAAATCCTCTTGGTGCTTGCTTCTGCTTCACCCCGTCGTTTGGCACTTTTAGCGCAGATTGGTCTTGATCCTCATGAGGTTTATGCAACCAATCTCGATGAGACACCAAAGTTAAAAGAACATCCTGCAAATCTTGCCAAACGGTTGGCAAAAGAAAAAGCCCTTAAAGCGCAAGAGGCTTTGTTATGGTACAGCCAACATGATAAAGAGGAAACCGCGCGGAAAATGATCATCTTGGCTGCTGATACTGTGGTGGCTGTGGGGCTCACCATTCTTCCTAAACCAGAGGGTGAAGGTGAGGCATATGAATGTTTGCGCTTCCTTTCGGGACGTGCTCACAAGGTCTATACCGCCATTTGTGCGCTCAATGAAGCTGGAAAAATAACCATAAAATTAGTGGAAAGTTCTGTCCGTTTTAGACGCTTGACGACTCCATTGATGGATACATACATTGCTTCTAGAGAATGGGAGGGAAAGGCTGGTGGCTATGCCATTCAGGGAAAAGCTGGTGCTTTTGTCGTCCAGCTTGCCGGCTCTTATTCCAATGTGATGGGATTACCATTGGCTGAGACAATGGATCTTCTCATGCATTATCGTTATCCTGTGCTTTCCTATTGGAATGGGGAAATGCGTTAGAAAAGTTTATGCACCAGGTAAAACCAATGATACAGAATACAAAACAATCAAAAAGGGAGACGCACAATGAAAAAAAACAAACGGTAGAAAAAGTCAGGAATAGCTGTCAACAAATCACACAGACACAACAAACACTCAAAAAATCAGATTTAACACAATCAGAAACTACTCCAATCCGCCCTCCGCATCCTTGTCCCATTTGTGGTCAAATGGCACAACAAAACACCTATCCTTTCTGTTCAACACGATGCCGCGCTATTGATCTTAATCGATGGTTGTCTGGTGCTTATATCTTGCCTCCACCACCGCAAGTTAGTGATGAAGAAGAATAAACAGGCATTTAACGTTAGAAATGCGGCTTGAGAAAAGGGAAAATATTTGAGGCTTGCGAGAAAAGTTAGGTGTCTTTTTCAGAACAAGGCGTTGGAGAGGGTGAGGGGCCAGATGGTTTTAGCTATCATGAGAGATTTGGGATATAAGGAGATTTTAGCTTTTGAAAGCAAAGGCAGAGATTTGTCTCTCAGAGAGTTTCTTTTGAGCTGTGATGAAGGTTTGAAGCTTACGAGAGAAGTGGGGCGACTTTTCAAACACAAGGTATGAGAGTTGAGAAGAGAGCAGGTGGTTTGAGTTGTCATGAAAAGATTTGGGATATGAGGAGATTTTAGCTGAAAGAACAAAGTCAAGGATTTGGATTTCAGGAATTGCTTCTTTGTTGGGTTTACGAATCTCATATTATGTTTTTTTCAACAAGCTTGTTGTTTCATATAGGCGTTCAGCTTTTGGTCTGAACTGATCGCACTATCGAAAAGTTGTGATGAAGAATAAAATCATCAGCTGCTTAACGGCGTTAGAAATGCGGCTTGAGGCAAGGGGAAATATTTGAGGCTTGCAAGAGAATGTGAGAGGCAGAGGGTTTTCTTTGAGATAAAGTGGGAATTGCCGATAAGGGAATGTTTTGGGGAATTTTAGCCTTATGAAGAATAAAGATACGAGCAGGCATTTTAATCTTAGAGAGTTGCTTTTGGAATGGGGGGAAGATTTGAAACTGATGGGAGAAATTGGGTGTCTTTTGAGAACGAAGCATTCAAGCTGAGGGGTGATGAGGTGCTTTCGTCAATATGGCAATAATTCTTGGGGGCTTTAGCCTTGAGAGAACAAAGAGAAGATTGGATACCTAGAGTTGGGGAAATTGGGGGAGGTGTCTCTTAGAGAATTGTCTTTTGGGGCTTTGGTGAAGATTTGAAGCTTGTGAGAGAAGTGGGGCGTCTTTTAAAGAACAAAGCATGAGAGATGAGGTGGTTTTTGTTGTCATGTGAAGATTGGAGGTATAGGAGGCTTTAGTTCTAGAGAGAAAAGGCAGGGATTTGTCTCTCAGAAAAGTGCCTTTTGAGTTTGAAAAGAGGTCGAGTGTTTGAAGGTGGTGGGAAAAGTTGAAGCGGGTGTGGGAAAAGAACTGGGCGTTTGTGGTGAAGAGGGGCTTGGAAAGAGGGGGGAAAAGGGAGGTCTTTTAAAAAACAAAATATCTTCAAAGTTAAAGAGCATTTTATCCAGAATAAAATAATCAATGTGAGAACATAATCCCAAAAGTGGAAAAACAAAAGTGGGAGAGACACAATCCCTCATGCCAATTTATTTTTAAATCAACATAAGGGATTTTCTCTTCTTTCATAGGGAAAAAGGTTAATTCTTTTGCATCATTTTCCAGATTTTTCCATCAGACATATACATAATCTTTTGTCCTGTCGTTATTTTTTGTATGCTGTTATTGATATGGAGTGAAGAACTAAGCGCTGCTTGATGGTCTATAAAAATTGATTTCCATTTCAATAAATGAGCCTCTGGTAAAGAGATATTGGGTGACCACGAACCATTTCGTAAACGAATGGCGATAAGCTCTTCCTTTTTTAAGGCATCAGAAATCGTTTTCGCAGATAGATCTTTGCCATTGCTAATGCGGACGTTCTTTGTTACCGGCGAGGTTAAGCCTCCAAGGTCGCTGATATTATTTATGCAATAACTGAGGTTACACGCTATTTGCACAACGTAAGAATCTTTACAGATCCCTTGTGCAGAGGCTTCTTGCAACGCTTGGTATGGTGTACCGCTTTTATCGGCTGTAGGATTGAAAAAAATGGAGCTTTGTGGACTCAAGACATAACAGGAGGAAAGCTGTCTTTTCCAACGAGAATGGTCTTCAACAAAACTTGAAGAATTATAGAGTTTGCCAAAGGTGCTTGGTACTTCTATGACACCGACCGTTGTTGTTTTACCAGTGATAAGATCCGATATGGTGCCTGTAACAAGATTGCCATTCTTGGAAACATCTAATTGATATCGACGGCCAAGCTGCCAGGGAAATTCAATTTCACATCGTACTCCAGAGTCCTTATGGGTAAAATGCTTACATTTATCACTTTTCCATCCCGTTGCATTCCAGATAGAGAAGTGAACAGTGCGGGCGCCTCTGTTGAATAAACCAATATATCCACTTTTCCCATCTTTGAACTGAAATTGGTTGCCCCAAAAATAGATGGCATCAGCTCCACCATCGTAAGTTATTTGCTGAGAAAAAGACATGCTATCGAAGAATGTATTATGGCGCCATGTGTGTTGCATCGTAATAACTTTACCAGCAAAAACAGCATAGCTTGGTTTGCTTATCAGAAGAAATAAAAATATTAAGAACAGCTTTTTTATGTTGCACTGCATATTTTAGATCCTTTACTTTTATAAAGTCAATGTAAGTACACCTCATCATAGATTAAGTATAGTTTAAATAAAAAATGCGATAAATACTATGTTTTTTTATTTATATTATATTTTATAAAATATTATTTCATTTAAAGCAAAAAGCGTATTTTGTACTTTCTTTAGATCTTCGAATGCAAAGCTTAATGGTGGGGTGTTGATAGTGAAGTTTGGATGGTAGGGGATTGATGATGAAGAGCTGGTGGTGAGATGTTGACGTCGTGAAAGAGTGTTGGGGAGGAGGTTATGATAGTTTCGGTGAATATGTAAAAGTGTAAAATGTGTATCTGTAAAAGCGTGGACAGGTACTGTATTCCCTGCGTTTGTTGGTGTTGATGTGTGCGGTGAAGAGATGGGGGTGCTGGCAAGGCAAAATGGTGGAGAGGCGTTAAGATGAAGCGGCGGAGTGTGTGAGAGCGGCTTTTGGTAAGGTTTTTCAAGTTTGAAAAGAAGAGGTGGTGGGGCGTTAAGGGGAAACGAAGGGTATGAGAGGGAGATGAGCACTGGGGATAAAAGTTTCCAAAGGGGAAAGAAAAATGTGCAAGGCGCAGATAAGGTGGGGCAAAAGGGAGTGTTGGAGGAAGATGAGGTTGGCAAGATATAAGCCCCATACAACCAGTGATGAGGATCAATAGCGCGGCATCGTATTGAACAGAAAGATAGGCATTGTGTTGTGCCATTGACCATAAATGGGACAAGGATGCAGAGAGTGGTGGAGAATAGACCTGAGTGTATGAGATGGATTTTCCATGTATGTCATTCATCATAAGATGACTATGAAAAGAGATTGGATGAGAGCTTTTTCTTGATGGTCACTTTGCGGCTTTCTGTGAAATTGTAAAAGCGTAAAAATGTATCTCTGTGAAAGTGGTAAAAGAGCAGGTCCGTGAATGGTGGGTGTTTTTGGGAGGGTTTATAGATGCGGTGGAAGATTGATGAGAGGGGGCAAAGAATTGGGGGCGTAAAGGTGAGAGGTATGGGTGGTGAGGTGCTGGTGTGGGTGTATGTTAAAGGTGGTAGGGGGCGTAGTGGAGTGTTGGTGGAGTAGATTGCTGGGAGTGGTTGCGTATGGAATGGACATAGGTGCTCAAAGAGTACTGTACAAAGTAGAGTTGTATGGCTTGTGTGGGGGGGGTGGCAATGCGGTTTGGGGCGTCAAGGCGTGGGTGGTCGTGAAAGGGCGTTGGAGAGAAAGTGGTGGGGGCTGCTTTCTGTGAAATTGTAAAAGCGTAAAAATGTATCTCTGTAAAAGTGGTAAAAGAGCAGGTCCGTGAATGGTGGGTG
>NZ_JAQISY010000056.1:0-5849 GCF_028618465.1 Bartonella sp. MM73XJBT
TTGACTTCACTATTTACGTTGTTCTGTAATTCCTTATGAAAGGCATCAAAAGCATGAAAGGCTTCACTGGTTTCATCAGCAAGTAGATTTTGAAGATGCGTAATATGGTTTTGTGCAATCTCAGCAACATTGCCAGCCCATATACCCCAATAATCCGTGATTTTAAAACTATCCAGAAAAATCGCTTTGACAAAATCAAAAAATTCAGAACGGCGGAATAAGTCTCTTTGCTCGTTATACCCCGATTGAGATTTGCTTGCTGCTGTTCCAATAACATGTCCAGAACTTTCTGTTTTTGATTGTATCGTGACCTCATCAACTGTTGTGGTAAGTTCTTTTAATTCATTGTCACGCTTAATCTCTATAATCTCAATCGTATGACTGCTATCTTGCCCTAAAGACATCTGATTAATCGTCCGAGCAAGTCTCTCATCATGGGAATGTAAAGCATGCAAAACTTGCCAAACAACACGGTACCTCTTATTGTTTCGTAAAGCTTTTTTGGCTTCTAGGTGTGAAGGAATGATAATGGGTAAAATGATATAGCCCGTCTTTTTTCCCTTGGCACGACGCATCACACGCCCCACCGCTTGGATTACATCCACTTGGCTATTGCGCGGGTGTAAAAACATGATGGCATCAAGAGCAGGGACATCAATCCCTTCTGAAAGACACCTTACATTGCTTAAAATCCGACAAACATTGTGACCCGCATCTTGTCTTAGCCAATCCAACTCTTCATTGCGTTTTTTGACACTTTGCTTTCCGTCAATATGTCTTACTTCACAGTTCAAAAAGGGAACCGTTTTAAGGAAATCATTGATATGAGATTTGATAATTTTATTGAAGAGCTTTGTAACATATTGAGAGGTGTTGATATCTTTGCAAAAAGCTAAAGCAGACTGCATAGGCTCTGTATCATCATCATCAACAGCTGCTTCCTTATCTATTTTAGTCAGAGCTCTATAACAGCCAATAATTTTTGCCGCATCATCTAAATCAATTTCACGGTTTTCATTGGCAATAATCTCCTGTATGGCTGGTGTGATATAGGTTTCATCAATGCCTAAGACCACAATCTTGTAAGGGGTTAAAAGTTCATTATCGACAGCTTCTGCGAAGCTATAATGATGGAGTTGTTTGCCAAAAAGCACCTCATCATCCATGGACGCCAAAACGGCATTAATCTCATCAGCACGCCTTTTGGCAGTCTCACTAAAGATACGAGGCGTTGCTGTCATGTATAGACGTTTTTTACCCCGAATGATGCTGTTATCATGAACCTTGATGAATTCAGATTCATTGTCCTCACTTCCCAATGAAGTTCCAGTGGTTCTATGGGCTTCGTCACAAATGATCAGATCAAATTCGGGTAAACCATAGTCTTTTTGCGCATCCGAAATCACTTGAATGGAATGATAGGTTGAAAAGATCACCGTCATTGCCTCTGCGAAGCTTTCACAAGCTTCTTTGGCAAGGGCTTTCGCATCTGTTGTAGCAGGGAGAACAAGATCTGATGTTTCCATGCCAACAATATCATCTTGGTTTTTACGACGCTTGCCTACTTTTGTATCAGAACACACGGCAAAGGAACGCAAGGGAATTTGTGCATCTGCTGTCCATTCACGGATTGTTTGTGAGACTAAAGCAAGAGAAGGGACTAAAAACAAAACACGCTTGCCTTTTCCGGCGAGAGTTTCGGCTATCTTAAGACTGGTAAAGGTTTTACCCGTTCCACACGCCATAATCAGCTTGCCACGGTCTGCTTCTTTTAAACCTTCACAAACTTTCTTGATGGCTTCCTCTTGATGGGGGCGAGGCTCTTTTGTTGATTTCAAAACAACTTCTTGTTTTGTTGCAAATATTTGCCAGTCTATACGACTGTTTTCCATATAATGAAGGTCAATGCGATAAACGGGTATCGCTTGTCCTTTAATCATGGCATTCACATTGTCAGTTAATTCACTTTCCGTGCTATCAACGAGAAGGCGGTATTTAAAGATGTCTTTTCCAGAGGCTGCGATAAAGCTATCAATATCCTTTTTACTGATCTGATGATCTGCTTTATAAAATTTACATTGAATAGCCACATATCCCTCTTGATTGCGAAGCTTAGCGACTAGATCAATGCCGATATCATTTTTATTCCAATCTTTACGTTCTTTTGCCCATTCAAAATAGCTTTCAACCTTTTCATACCGTCCATAATGGAGAGGGTCATGCATAAGATATTTGCTAACAAAAGCTTCAAAAATTTTTCCCTGTTCAGCATTTGATGTTGCTTGTTCGCGATAATATTCCAACAGAGAGCGTAAAGTGATTTGTTCATGATCAGACTTAAGAGATTGCAGCATATTATAACAGAGCTCCATTTTGATATGAGAGGGTTAATTCTTTTCAAAAGAATCAAAATGAAGCTTATTAAATCCATTTTGAATGGATAGCGATAACAAAATACAGAAAATACTAAACCTCTAAATAGGCAGTAATAATAAGACACATACGAAAATAATCGCTGTTATAATTACAATAAAACCAATAATTTCAATAAGATAAGATAATTTTCTATACATTTTTATCCATACATTACTATTATTTGTTCATTTAACTTAGTAAAAATAATCGATACAATATGTATTTAATTATTAAAAATAAATGTTCTTATACATTTTCTAATTATGACTCTTTTGAATGAATGGTAAAAAGCGGGTAATTTTTTCAAAAGGGGTTTTAAAAGGCTATTTATCCACAGCCTATGAGAGAGATTAAATCAGTACAATAGTGAAATTTGCTATTCATTTGATGTGTTAATCAAGATAAATATACTATGTGCTTTAAAACATTAGAATGATTATTTTGATAGGTTTTATGAGTGACTTTAATAGATAGGTTTTGAAGGTTCCTAACACCTTCAAAACACCTTCAAAACACCTTCAAAACATATTGATAGTTGTGTTTTTAGCTTTGTAATATCACTATAGGTTGTTTTTTGAAAAGTTCATAAATCTTAATACATTGAAATATAACAACTTTTATTTTAGATTAAAAAAATATAATAAAGAAGAACCTTCAAAACCTTCAAAACTAATAAATGGAGAGTGCTTTGAAGGTTCATTTTAAAATATAAAGTTATAGGGTTTTATGTTTTTTTAACTAAAGGACGCCATTCATAACGTATGGTAGGTCGACCACCTTTGGCATTATTATCTAATGGTATTCGACGAATATAATTACAACGGCATAAAACATCTAAAGCCTGCTTAACAGCTTCCATATCTTTTAAACCCGTCCAACTTCTTTGATGAATATCACGTAAAGTAAAAACATCGGGTAAACAATCACAACGCTCGACAATCAATTTTGCACGCTCTGCTGTTAATGTATCCCCCGCCCCATAAAGGCGTTTTATATGACTTAACAAATATTTTTCCCAACGCAAGGCTGTTTGAAGGGCTGCTTTATTGATTTCAAAACGACCTCCCTCAACAAGTTCAAAAATCAAAGCAAGGGTTGGTATGGTCTTTGGCATTTTCAAAAGATGTGCTTGTAAGGGGGCAGAGAAATGCCCTCCTTTGACTGTTCTTTGAAAATTTTCCCACCATTCACGAAACATCTCTTGAGCTTCAGCAGAAAAACGTATGGTCATGGGGTGTTTTGGTGATCCTAAAGGTTTATTATAAAGAGAACGAAAGACCTCTTGATAACTTTCCCATGCCTTTTGATTGGGCGGTCTATCAACCCAGTCACGCTTTTTTAGTTCATCGGGAAAAACCAGCATTTGAAACCGTTGCAATAAACCATCATCATTTATTCCACGGTGTATGGCTTGAATAATGGGAATAATTCTACCCCTTTAACACGCTCTTTTCCAGCATTAGGAGGCAGAGGCTTTTTGATCGGTTGTAAAACCTTCTCTGTGTTTTCTAATGTCATAAATTTCTCCCTCCAGATAATAAAAAACCCCGGATTTGCGGGGATTTTAGACTGTACATCACGCTCATTTAGACACAATACACCTAAGTACAGTGATATCATTAAATACGATTTGCATCACTTTCTTAACACAAAAATAACACATATTGATAACTTCAAAGGGAATCTGTTAGACGATATTTCCAATAGAACTAGTTAAAAAGTAATAAACATGACAATCGTATTAATTATCTTGTGTATTCTACTATTAATCCCATTTATTGGAATTATATTGGAAGGTTTAGGCTATTTAGTTATGGGCGCTATAGCGATAGGTCTTATTGTCCTACTCGTACTGGGAGCAAACGCCTTAGGATTTCTATTATGTTCAATAATAGTGTTCATAGCAATGATATTAATTGCAATTCATGCCCTTAAATCGGACCTGAAAACATGGGAAGAAACAGTTTTATACTGCGCTACACTATTTTTACCACTGCTTCTGTCATGGCTTACTACATGGGTTTTTACGGATTTGACGAACAGCATTAAAGCTAGTGGTGGAGACTACCGTAACATCGAGAATATAGCAATCATGTCTTTTGCGACAGCGCTTACCTATACTGTTTTTTCGTTCATACGCACTCTTGCTCATTGGAACGGAGATATTGAAAACGATATTAAAAACTATAGTAAATTTATAGTTAAATTTTATTGCGCAGTACCTATAATGTGGTGTGTAATTTTTTGGCTCGAAACGGTAGGACTAATATTAGTCATAATATTTATTTTCTATTGCATTTACAAGAGTATAAATTCAGATAAAGGTGAAGATAAAACCTCTAATAAAAGTACTTCTGAAGAGCATTAAAAGCAACTCTTAGTGAACTTACAAGATGTGGTAACTCTTGATCTTCTATAACGAGGTATTGTAGTGCTGCTTAGAGGTTATACTGTCTATAAAGATGTTGCGCTTCTTTTATTGCCTCTTGCATGGCTTGATAAAGACCTCAAAGCCTTGGCTATAAGCACGCGCAGCTAGGGTAAAACCTGCTTTACAACCCGCATCATCTGCTGGTTTCTGATCTGTTTTACAGCCATTGGCTTGTAAAAAGGTTCTATGAATGGCAAAGGAACCAGCCCCCTTAACAAGAGCAACCAACGCGGGTAGTGTCATTGCTAAGGGGTGTGGGCATTTATCGTGAAAACGTAAATCAGCAGGCAATTCACAAGTAATACCCCGCTTGCGTAAATAGGTTTCTGCTAGCGTATCTTTTATCGGTTGGCTTTGTTGCCAAATCTTTTTTGCTCTTTCTGCTTTCTGTTTTACTCCTTTGAGATCAGCAGAAAACTGTTTTGAAAAAGAAAGCGTATGATCACAAGCTTTATCAATAAAGGCTTGTTTTTCCAGCAAGCCAATTCTTCTAAGCGCTTGTATGATCTCTCTAAAAGAGCAGCCCGCATAACAAGTGAGTAAGAGATGCCCATCATGTCCATTGGCAAGGGATAAGCTAGGCAATTGATCATCATGGGCTGGACAACGGGCACTTCCATAATGCCCATACCAAACCCCACGCAAGGCATTTGTGATGCCCTGAGCATTCGTAAAAGAAAACATGTTTTTTTATCCTATGAATATTGCACCATAGGACGGATTTTGCTAACTCTAGGGTGATGAGTTTGAGAAAGCCTTGTCCGTCCTTACGTGACAAGGTTTTTTTTTATGCGACGTCGTTATAACGTTGCTGTTTGGCTTGCTCGATTACATTGATAAGATCCGATTGTAACCAGCGCGATAAAAAACCAAATTTTAAAGGTTTTGGGAGAGAGCCATTGGTCACATGACGGCGGAATGTTGAAACACTCATATGAAGCAATTTTGCACTTTCACGGTCAGTTAAAAGAATATCGTTTTCTGTCATTATAATTTCCTTTCA
>NZ_JAQISY010000057.1:0-5811 GCF_028618465.1 Bartonella sp. MM73XJBT
TGATAACCTTGCTCTCTGCATCTTGCTTAACAAGACTGTCTCCTACAACTTTCGTAATCTCATTCTTAAGCTCTTTATGGATATTCGTAAAAGATGTACCAACTCCTTCAAACGCAGCAGAGACACTTTCATAGCTTTGCTCTTCAACGTCACTCCCATCATCCTTGACTGTTTTTACCTTGAAGCTTGGCGCTGTCCATTTATCTTCTTCATACTTAGCTCCACCCCCAAGGACTTTAGCTATATTTGTGCCTGCAACTTGTAGATTATCTGACACAATACTCACTTTTTTATCCGTCGCAAAAAGTTGGGAACCATTAATCGCATCATGTGAATTCTCTGCAATCTTACCATCACCAACATTGTGCAGCGCTGTAAGGACCTCGTCCTTACCACCAAAAGTTATATTGCCATAATCAGTCTTACCATCTTTCTTTTTATTATAATGAACAACTGCTGAATCTTCTGACTGAAGATGATTAATCTGGTTTGTAATCTCATTTTTGATATTCGTGAATGAACTACCAACTCCTTCAAATGCAGCAGAGACACTTTCATAGCTTTGCTCTTCAACATCACTACCATCATCCTTAACTATCTTCACCTTGAAGCTTGGAGCGGTCCATTTCCCTTCTTCATAACCAGCACCGCCACCTAAATAAGTTGCAACTGTCTTATTTGTATCAAAAAGCTGACTTCCTGTAACTGCATCCGTTGAACCCTTAGAAACAGTTCCATCTAAAAGAGACGTGATTTTGCTATTGCTCTTTGCACCATCTTCACCATGAACCGCAACAAATGCCCCTTTCTCCTTGCTCCAACTCAAAGTATCCTGCGCAACGCCTTCTGAAACTTCCTTAATACGATCGTTCACATGCTTGATATTCGTATCAAGACCACTAAACGCTGTGCCAACACCTTCAAAAGAACTCTCAGTTACATCTCCCTCTTTACTAATGGACGATAATTTATAGGTTGGCTGGGTAAGTGATCCATCTTTAAAGGATGATGCTCCACCTAAGAATTTTGCAATATCCTCGCCAACTTTATTCATCTGATCACCCGTGATAGCATCATGCGATCCACTGGCTATCTTACCATTGGCAACATTATGAAGTGCAACAGGGGTAGAATTCTTGCCTTTACCTAAAGTCACATTTGTATAATCAATTTCTCCCTCTGCCTTTTTATCATAGTGAACAACTGCTGAATCTTCTGACTGAAGATGATTAATCTGGTTCGTAATCTCATTTTTGATATTCGTGAATGAACTACCAACTCCTTCAAATGCAGCAGATACACTTTCATAGCTTTGCTCTTCAACTTCACTATCATCATCCTTGACTATCTTTACCTTGAAGCTTGGAGCTGACCATTTACCTTCCGCATCATAACCAGCACCGCCACCTAAATAGCTCGCAAGCTGCTTGTTCATAGAATAAAGCTGCGAGCCATTGACCGCATCCGTTGAAGTTTCAGTAATGTCTCCAGACAAAATATGCGCAATCTTGCTATCTTTTCTTGCATCGCCTTCCCCATGAGAAGCAACAAAAGCACCCTCAGTACTACTCCAATTTAAAGAATCCTTTGCAACTCCTTGAGAGACTTCCTTAATCCGATCGTTCACATGCTTGATATTCTTATCAAGACCTACAAAGGCTGAACCAACATCACTAAACGGCTTATCTGTAACATTACCTTTTTCATCAACATTCGATAATTTATAGGTTGGTGGTGTAAGTGATCCATCTTTAAAGGATGATGCTCCACCTAAGAACTTTGCAATATCCTCGCCAACTTTATAAATCTGTCCGCCATTGATTGCATCATGTGATTCTGAAGAAATTGTGCCATTGGCAACATTATGAAGTCTAACAGGCGTAGAACCTTCACCTCTACCCAAAGTCACATTCGTATAATCAGTTTCACCCTTATCTTTTTTATCATAATGAACAACTGCTGAATCTTCTGATTGAAGGCTCTCAGAAAGTTTCTTCAAATCCTTATCAAGCTGCCCCTTGTTAACGGCTTCATTATCGTTTGTTGCTTCCTTCACACCAGAAAGTGTCCGATCTTCATTATTCTTGTTGCCAATATTGATGGCTGAGCCCTCTACTTCTTTACCAATGTTGATAACATTCGTTGCTGCATCTTTCTTAACAAGGCTCTCACCTTTTACATTGCTAATCTCATTTTTAATATCATTGGTAATTTTATTCTGAACGTTTGTGATAGAACTACCAACTCCCGCCAAAGCTTCTCCTACATTACTATAACTCTCTTCTTTTTCTTTGCCTTCACCGTCAACTGTTTTAACCTTAAAGCTAGGAGCTATCCATTGACCATCATCATAGCTAGCGCCACTGCCAAAAGCTTTGGCTATATTGGTGCCTGCAATTTGTAGATTACTTGACACAACACTCACTTTTTGATCCGTCGAAAAAAGTTGGGAACCATTGATCGCATCATGGGAACCTTCTGTAACTTTACCATCGCCAACATTATGCAATCCAACAGTGCCTTTGTTTGGATCGCCAAAAGTTACATTCGATTTATTACTTTCACGTGCTGATCTGATAAGCCGATTGTCATCACTTGAAACTTCTTCCTCATCGTAAAAAACTGCAACCGAACGCACATCTGCAATTTCTTTATCAAGCTGCTCTTTGTTAACTGCTTCATTGCCTTTTTCTGCCTTCTTTACACCAGAAAGAATTCTATCCTTACTATCTTTATCAGCAATACTAATTGTAGCATCTTCCTTTTCACCACCAATATTAATATGATTTGTCTTCTCATCCCACTTAACAAGACTATCACCTTTCACATTGGTAATTGCAGTATTAATATCATTGGTAATTTTATTCTGAACGTTTGTGAAAGAGGTACCAACTCCTGCTAAAGCCTCCGCTACTGTCTGATAGCTTTGCTCTTCAATTTCACTACCATCATCCTTAACTGTCTTAACCTTGAAGCTTGGAGCTGTCCATTCACCATTCTCATACTTAGCGTCACCGCCAAAAGACTTCGCAATATCATCGCCTAAGGAATAAAGTTGAGAGCCCGTTATCGCTTCCGTCGAAGCTTTGGAAACTTCTCCATTGGCAAGGAATTTAAGTTTGCTATTCGTTTTTTTGCTTTCTTCCCCATGAAGAGCTACAAAAGCACCTTCCGCACTATTCCAATTTAAAGAATCCTGTGCAACTCCCTCTGAGACGTCCTTAATCCGGTCATTCACATTCTTGATATTTGTATCAAGTCCTGCAAAAGCTGAACCAACATCGGTAAATGGCTTGTTTGTTACTTTACCATCTTTCTCTACCTGAGATAATTCATAAGTCGGTCCTGTAAAAGCTCCATTGTTAATGGCTGCTTTCCCACCCAAGAATTTAGCTATATCATCACCAATTTTATAAATCTGTCCGCCAGTGATCGCTTCATGCGACTTATCAGCAATACTACCATCAGCAACATTGCGAAGAACTGTGGGGGTTTGATTTTTACCACCAAAAGTAACGCTCGCATAATTGATAGTGCTATTTTTATCGTCTTTATCATAATGCACAACAGCGGAATCATCTGACTGAAGATGATTAATCTGGTTCGTAATCTCATTTTTGACATTGGTGATAGAATTACCAACCCCACTCAATGCTTCCCCTACATTCTGATATGTCTTATCTTCTTTATCACCATTATCGTTAACTGTTTTAAGTGTAAACTTTGGAGCAATCCATTCTCCTTTTTCGTATTTTGCTCCTCCGCCAAAAGACTGCGCAACCTTATCACCCAATGAATGAAGTTGACCACCCGTGACAGCTTCCGCTGAAGTCGCAGTAATATCACCATTGGCAAGAAACTTAAGCTTACTTGTTTTTCTGTCTTCACCATCTCCATGAAGAGCTACAAAAGCACCATCCTTCTCGCTCCACAATAAAGAATCTTGTGCAACACCTTGAGATATTTCTTTAATCCGTTGATTGACATTCTTAATATTTATATCAAGACCTGCAAAAGCTGTTCCCACACTTGAAAAACTATTATCCGTTACAACTCCATTTTTGGCAACGTATGATAATTTATAAGTTGGAGCTGTAAAGGCTCCATTGTTAAAGGCTGCTTCTCCACCCAAGAATTTGGCTATATCTATACCAATTTTATAAATCTGTCCGCCATTGATTGCATCATGAGACTTATCACCAATAATACCATTAGCAACATTGTGGAGAGTTGTGGGGGTTTGATCTTTACCACCTAAAGTGACACTCGCATAATTAATCTGATTATCCTTTTTATCGTAATGGACAACCGCTGAATCATCGGACTGAAGATGATTAATCTGTTTGGTAATATCATTTTTGACATTGGTGATAGAATTACCAACCCCACTCAATGCTTCCCCTACATTCTTATAAGTCTTCTCTTCTTCCTTACCTTCACCGTTAACGGCTTTAACTTTAAATGTTGGATCCGTCCATGTTTTATCTTGATAACTAGCTCCACCACCTAAATAACTAGCAACCTTACTATTGGTCTCAAAAAGCTGCCCCCCCGTAATAGCATCTGTAGAACCTTTGGAAACATCTCCATCTAAAAGAAAGGTAATCTTACCCGCTGACCTTGCTATCGGTTCTCCACCATCAGAAATCTCCCTTCCATGCATGGCAACAAACGCATTATCCTTTTCACTCCACAATAAGGCATCGCCTTTGAAAGTGGTAATAGCATTATTAACTTGTTCAGTGACTTTATTCTGAACATTCATGATAGAAGTACCAACCCCAGTCAAAGCACTCGCTACATCATTATAAGCCTTATCTGCAGAACCGCCATTAGTATCAAAGGTTTTTACCGTGAAGCTTGGATCCGTCCATTTACCATTCTCATATTTGGCGTTACCGCCAAGGTAAGAAGCAACTTTGTCACCCAATGAATAAAGCTGTGAACCATTAATCACATCATGCGAATCTTCTGTGACGTTACCATCGCCAACATTATGCAATCCAACAGTACCTTTGCTTGGATCACCAAAAGTAACATTGGACTTATTACTTTTAGGTGCTGATCTGATAAATGGATTGATACCTTTGGGCTCTACTTCCTCATCGTAGAAAACTGCCACTGAACGCACATCTGCAATTTCGCCAGAAAGTTTCTTTACATTCTCATCAAGCTGATCTTTGTTAACTGCTTCATTGCCTTTTTCTGCCTTCTTAACACCAGAAAGGATTCTATTATTACTTTCTTTATCTGCAATATTGATTGTAGCATCTTCCTTTTCACCACCAATGTTAATATGCTTTGTCTTATCATCCCACTTAACAAGACTATCACCTTTTACACTCGTGATTTCATTCTTGATATCATTTTTAACATTTGTGATAGAATTCCCAACGCCTGCCAAAGCTGCCGCTACATCATGATAAGTCGTCGTTTCTTCCTCACCATCATTTTTAACTGTTTTTATTGTAAAAGTTGGATCGGTCCACTTGCCATTCTCATAGCCAGCATCACCACCAAAATACTTGGCCATATTCGTGGCAGCGATTTTGAAATTATCGGATAAAGTTGTTACATTTTTATTTGTTGTAAACAACTGCGAACCGGTAACAGCTTCATTTGAAGCTTCTGACAGAGAAGCACTCTTTAGACCCGTAAGAGTACGCTGTTCATTCTTTTTGTTGGTAATATCAATTTTGTCACCATCGGTTTCCTTACCAATGGTGATGTGTTTTGTATCGCTGTCTTGTTTCACGAAGCTACTGGCTGCGACTTGTTCTTTAACATCTTTTTCAACTTTTTGTAGTTGTC
>NZ_JAQISY010000058.1:0-5701 GCF_028618465.1 Bartonella sp. MM73XJBT
TCCCATTTTTTACTCTTGAAAGGAAATTATAATGACAGAAAACGATATTCTTTTAACTGACCGTGAAAGTGCAAAATTGCTTCATATGAGTGTTTCAACATTCCGCCGTCATGTGACCAATGGCTCTTTACCAAAACCTTTAAAGTTTGGCTTTTTATCCCGTTGGTTACAATCAGATCTGATCAATGTCATAGAGCAAGCCAAACAGCAACGTTATAACGACGTCGCATAAAAGAAAACCTTGTCACGTAAGGACGGACAAGGCTTTTCATTTTCACTCAAAGAATGAATAGCAAAATCCGTCCTATGGTGCAATATTCATAGGATAAAAAAACATGTTTTCTTATATAAATGCTCGGGGCATCACAAATGCCTTGCGTGGGGTTTGGTATGGGCATTATGGAAGTGCCCGTTGTCCAGCCCATGATGATCAATTGCCTAGCTTATCCATTGAATAAATTAGCGTATCTTATAAACTATGCTAATTAGCGGCTTTAAGATTTTCTAAAATATTAAAAGAAAAATCCGCTATGTGAGAAAACTTAGGTGTCAATAACAATTCCCCTACTTTTTTCTTTCGATTAAAGTATCAAGCTTATGCTTGCACCACTCTTTTCTTCTATTGATAGTTTCTCTTTCAATATGGAGTGGAATAAAACCATTTTTGTTAGCATATTCTAACAATCCCAAGTTTTTGATTGTCTGTATCTTGTTATACGAGAACACGTAAACAAACGTAAAATTTTGTCATGTTCAATAAAAAATGATTAAAGATAAAAGCAGATATCTTATTTTCATTTCAAACAACAAATTGAAAAATTCATAGGAAATTTGATTGATCAGATTTAACCATTAGATTAATATTTCAAGACAGATTACAGAAAGGAATTTCCTATGCAAAAGAAATTACCCAAAAGTTATATGACGGATGCTGAACGTGAAGAATTACGAGCAGGAGGTCTCCCTCAAAACAGTATCTATATGGTTGAAGCAGAAGCAGCTTCCAAGGCGAATGATAACAAAACAACGTGGGAGTGGTTAGCAATGGCTGAATATCCAGCACATGCACTTCTACATCTTAGACATCAACGTGGAGCACAGTTTATTCGTGATATGGGGTTTTCTACAAAGAATGCTGATGAGGAATATGGTCCAGACTGGTTAGATAAAGGGGTTGTAATAGGAGGTCATCATTTCTGATAAATTAGAAAAGCTTTTTTTACAACAAAGTGTACTAGTACAAGATCTTGAAAAGACATTGGTATCTCAAAAATTACATAATGTACGAAGTAATTTGTGTGATTATATTCGTAATGTTGGTAAAAATAGTGATTTACCATTGCTTATTGATACGGAAAGTGACTTTATAAAGGATGATTTGCTTCGGTATGCTAATAGTAAAGCTATGGTCAGTAGTCTTGAAACAGCATTAATTGAAATAGGTGTTGTTAAGGATCACATAAAACTGGTTTCCAATCCTGAGAAATATGATGCGATAAATAGGGGACATAGTCTATCAAAGCACCGAAAAGGCGGATTACCTTATGATGAAGCTCGGAAAGCAATGGCATCTCATTATACGCGACTAGGAAATCTGGACAAAGCACGTTTAACAGACATTGAAAAATCGATTATTGATGTGCGAAGAGAAACTATCAAGGCAATGCAAAAACTCTACGAAAAGATGCAAGCCAAAGCTATTGGTATAGATTTCTAACTCAATAACGTATTCATAACAAAGCTTTTTACATTAATTTATTCACACATCTTTAAAAGTAATAGCTAAATGAAAATATCCCTGCTGGATGTTAATCGTCCTAATTTCTTTCTCTATCCAATCAAAAAACTTCATTTTTCATTTTCTTAGTTCTGTTTGTATTCTTCATAGCAATATTTAGCTAGGTCTAAAGTCATCTTTGTATATGTCAAATTCGTATTCGAAATATAATTATGGATTTCTTAAATTAATTGAAAATATATTCATTATTGTTTGAAATACATTTTCATCACTAACAGAAAAACTAAAAAGTTTTCTTCATTATGAAAATCTGAAATGGTTAGTGTTATTTTTTTGTTTTTTTCCTTTAATAGGAAGCTATAAAGAGAGATACTCACTCAGAAAGCTTACAATCGCATGTTTTGAAAATGCCAAAGACCATAGCAAGCCTTGCGTTGATTTTTGAACTTCTTGATAGTGGTCGTTTTGAAATTGGACTCTATGCCATTACAACAGCCTTGCGTTGGGAAAAATATCTGTTAAGTCATGTCAAAAGGCTCTATGCGGCGGGGAATACAGTAACAGCAGAGCGTGCAAAATTAATTGTTGAACGCTGTGATTGTTTACCCGATGTTTTTACTTTACGTGATATTCATCAAAGAAGTTGGACGCATTTAAAAGACAATCAAGCTGTTAAGCAAGCTTTAGAGCTTTTATGTCGTTGTAACTATATTCGTGAAACCTCTGGAGACAATAGTTCTAAAAGCGGTCGACCTACTATACGCTATGAATGGCATCCTTTAGTGAAAAGTCATAAGACACCACAATAGGCAATCTGGAAATTTTATAACCTTAGATTCAAAAATGAACCTTCAAAGTTTTTCTATCTTTTAATTTTGAGGATTTTGAAGGTTTTGAAGGTTCCTTTTACGCCCCCTTATGTATTTTTTTCAATCAAAAAAATAAAAGTTATTATATTTCAATATGTTATTATTTTAACAATACAACCTATATCGACAGCACAACCTTAAATTCAACCCATAGTATATTTTGAAGGTATTTTGAGAGTTTGAGAAACCTTCAAAACCTATAAGCAAAATGAATATACATAACTCTCTTTCAAGAGATTTTTTGAAAGCTATAAAGCTATTATTTGAGATTACGGTATAATCTCTTAAAGGCAATGTAAAAAAATCTAATTCACTTTAAGAGTGGATTTCTTATAAGTCTTAAAGCAATCCAAATGACAGTGTTTAAAAGTGCAAATGATTTTTTTTAGAATAACGCATGATAAATTATTCCTTTTAAGATTGTATGTAAGCAATTTATAAAAGAGGTATAAAACCTATAGTTATGAGACCTTATACCCCTTGTGAGTTTATCATACCCATTATGTGAGCATGCTTTATAAGTTTACTCAGTTTCTTTAATTTCTAATTTTGGTAGGTTCTTAACGATTTTCATTGTCTCTAAACTTACGGTAATAACCCTTTGAAACAATTCTAATGGATAAGCAGGGTTTCCAACGGTTTCAACTGCATAGCGATTAGCATCATTCACAATGTCACTCTTTTTATCAGTCTTAACACATTGACGTTCCATAACCCATTCAAGAGCAGGCTTGCCATTGACGATATACTCATAAGCTTCAAGAGGAATGTTTGTTATTGTGATATTGTTATTGTAAAAAACAGTAGATTTATCCTTCTTCTTACTATTTCCAGCAAATCTCATTTCTGTAACATAATAGAATTCCTCAGGATTAGAAATATCAGTCTGTTTTGGATTGCCTGTTTTAAATGTGACTGGATAAGGTTCCACATCTTCATAATTTACGTGCAAATGACCCAGTTCACGCCCTGCTGTCACAAATTTCCAAAAATCTTCAGCACTCTTTACGCAAGGGATACGAGGCAATTCTTTGCATAAATTATGAGCATAACGAGTACTATAATCTTCCGAGTGTAAGATTCCGTAAACGTAATAGAACAGATCATCTTTCGTGATATTTTCATTAGGATAAGCTGCTTTAAAATGTGCTAACCCTTCATCCGTAATGGCATCACGCCTCTGTAAACCAGTTGTTTTGCTATCTTCTGTAGAATGCGTAAATAAATGGGATTGTTTCTCACTTTTACTTTTTAATACCGTAGTATCTCCGTAGATATATCTTGGAAAGCATTGACTACCACCATCTATCACATTAAGATCAGATAATGTCTTAGCCATAAGAGCAGAAAAGTCTTTTTTTGCTCCTATACCGGTAACTTGTATCACTCTATTTTCAACCGCTTGTCCTATCGGAAATATGCGCGGCATTTGGTAAACTCTCTCATTGAAAGTACGATTATAATAGAGCCACTGTTGTGTAAAAGGACGATACAGACTTTGTGTAAGGCACGTATCTTCAAGTTCAAAAACTTTTCCTTTTACCAGTTCTTGCTTAACATTATGACTCCAACTGATTTTACTTTCATCAGAATTTATAAAATTGTTTATAGCATTTTTACGTATCTTGCGATTAACATGTTCATAAGCATTCTTAAAACGTTCTACTTCACTATTATAGAAAGTAATCATATTACTCATGTTTTTTTCTAAAACTTTATAGCTTGAATTATATGCCCAAGCATCACGATTGGTTACAACTCCAAGAGAAAACGTTTCAAAGAGCTTTTTAGTATGTTCTCCTTTCTTATAACTCTTATAACCTATGGCTAAAAATGATTTGAATCTATCATCACGTTGACCAAGCCAATCACCGTGCTTGTCTGGTGTAATTATTTGCCAACCTTTTTTGCTCCGTGTAATGCCATCAATGCTCCTAAATTTTTCAATTATTGTGAGCTTTTTTTCTCTCGTGAGATAATCTCCAATGTCACGGAAATATATCTTCCCACGTTGTTGAGATTCTGGATTTTTTACGAGAATAGAAATCGCTATAGGGGCTCGAGAGCCTTCGCCAAAAATTCCACCACTTTCTTTTTTGCGTTGTTCTCCAGAAGTCCGAGCATTTCCTCGTAAATGGAAAATATAAAGGCTCGAAAACTCCTCAACGAGGCATTTGCGTAAGCCATCCATAGATTTAGTATCTACAAAACCCGCATTTGTGACGAAACCAATAACACCGTGGTTTTTTATACGGTCACTAGCCCAACGAATAGCACGGATATAACTGTCATACAGACCTCGTATAAGACTTGCCTTCGATTGAGCAGCATAAGTTTCACTGATCCGTTTATTTAAAATCGGATAAGGGGTATTCTTTGCATTATCGTTTTCGCTTTTTTGTCCTATAGAATAAGGCGGGTTCCCCAAGATAACTTCGATATTTAGATTTTTCTGATGTTCTAAATATTCACTGTTTTCTTTAAATAACTCTTGCAACAAATCTTTTTTTTCAAGCATTTGGAATGTATCAGTCAAACCAATATGCTTGAATGGGATATAATTCCCTTTCATAAGACCATGATAGGTTGCTTCGATATTAATGGCTGCGATGTAATAAGCAAGCAAGACAATCTCATTAGCATGAATATCATAACGGTATTTATATTCCATATCCTCTGGTTTGATGAGATTGGATTGTAATAGCCGTGTGATAAAGGTCCCAGTACCCGTAAAAGGGTCAAGAATAGAAACACCACGTGATCCTAGACTTTTTCCAAATTCATTGCGTAAAACCTCATCAACAGAATGAATGATAAAATCAACAACCTCAATGGGGGTATAAACAATTCCTAATTTTTCCACTGTACGTGGAAAAGCATAACGGAAAAATTCATTATAAAGCTCTACAATTAAACTTTGTTGTGCTTCAAGAGTGGTAATTCCACGCGTGTAAAATTGTACACTCTTAGAAATATTTTTGAGATCTTGAGATTCTTCTTTAAGAGTAAAGTTATCAAGGGCATTGAGTACACGTTGTAAAGCACAAGATACGGGATTTTCTTGAACAAACTGATGCCCCTCAAATAAAGCATT
>NZ_JAQISY010000059.1:0-5584 GCF_028618465.1 Bartonella sp. MM73XJBT
TGTTAGGACAACATCTTGTCACGCGTCCCGTGTTTGAAGCCTTGTTTGAGGGCAATGAATTTGTGCAAAACAATGCCATTTCGCAAGCCATGGAAAAGATCTTAGCTGAGTTGGATAAAACCAATATCAAGCAAGTATCGAAAGAGTTACAAGAGTTTTATGACAGTGTGAAATTCCGTGCCTCTGGGATTACCTCCCCCCAAGCAAGACAAAACCTTATTATCAAGCTATATGAAGATTTCTTTACCAAGGCATTTAAGAAAACCACCGATAGGCTTGGGATTGTTTACACCCCCGTTGAGGTTGTTGATTTTATCATTCATTCTGTTGATGATGTTTTACGCAATGAATTTGGAAAAAGCTTGGGATCACGTGGTGTTTCTATTCTCGACCCTTTTACGGGTACTGGTACCTTCATCACAAGGCTTTTACAATCCAATCTCATCAAACCAGAGGATATGGAATATAAGTTCCGTCATGATATCCATGCCAATGAGATTGTTCTCTTAGCCTATTACATAGCAGCCATTAACATTGAATCAACCTATCATAGTCTTGTGAAAGGTGAATATATTCCTTTTAAGCATATTGGTTTGACTGATACGTTTCGGATGCTTGAAGAAAAAAGTCTGCTACAAAAATTATTTAAAGAAAACAGTGAATATTTAGAACATCAAAAGAAACTGGATATCAAGGTTATCTTTGGAAATCCCCCTTATTCTTTTGGACAAAAAAGTGAAAATGATAATGCAAAAAATACTCCTTATCCGATATTAGATAAACGTATCGGCGAAACTTATGCTGCTCAATCCAGAGCAAGTAATGTTAATAGAGTTTATGACAGTTATATTCGTGCTATCCGCTGGGCAAGTGACCGCATAAAAGATTGTGGTGTTATTGGTTTTGTTACAAATGCAAATTTTGTAGATGCAAACGCTATGGATGGTTTACGAAAATGCCTCGTTGAGGAATTTAGTAGCCTTTATATTTTCCATTTACGGGGTAATCAACGAACCTCTGGAGAACTATCTCGAAAAGAAGGTGGTAAGATTTTTGGAGAAGGTTCTCGTGCCCCTATAGCGATTTCCATTCTCGTGAAAAATCCAGAATCTCAACAGCGTGGGAAAATATATTTCCATGACATTGGAGATTATCTCACGAGACAGGAAAAGCTTACAATAATCGAGTCCCTTGGTAGCATTAATGGTATTACACGGAGCAAACAAGGTTGGAAAATGATCACACCAGACAAACATGGTGATTGGATCAATCAACGTGATGAAAGTTTCAAGACATTCCTAGCTCTAGGTGATAAAAAAGGGTATGATAAAAAGCTCTTTGAGACTTATTCTTGCGGTATCATAACAAGTCGTGATGCTTGGGCGTATAATTCAAGTCGTAAAATTCTATCACAAAACATGTATAATATGATTACTTTTTATAAGAGTGAAATGGAACGTTTTAATGATGCCTATCCACATTCTGATCGTAAAGCGCGTGCAAAGGCTGTGAATGATTTTGTCAATACAAATGCCCAAAAGATCAGTTGGAGTAGTAGTCTTAAAGAAGAATTAATAAGAGGAAAATTTTTTGAATTTGAGAATGATTGCTTAGTTCAAAGTCTTTATCGTCCCTTCACCCAACAATGGCTTTACTATAATAATATTTTTAATCATAGAGTTTCTCAAATACCTCGAATATTTCCTATGGGAAAAGTGGTCGAAAATAGAGTAATACAAGTTACAGGTACAGGAGCAACGAAAGATTTTTCTGTCATCATGATTAAGACAGTGCCTGATTTCCAAATGATAGAGAACGGTCAATGCTTTCCAAGATATATTTATGAAGAAACTACGGTTTCAAAAAGTAAAAGTGGGAAACAATCCCATTTATTTGCAAATGCTACAGAAGAAAGTAAAAATGTTGGTTTACAAAGGCGTGATGCCATAACTGATGAAGGACTAGCCCATTTTAAAGAAGCTTATCCGAATGAAACCATAACTAAAGATGATCTATTCTATTATGTTTACGGACTCTTACATTCAGAAGATTACCGTACACGCTATGCTGATAATTTATGTAAAGAGTTGCCTCGTATCCCTTGTGTTAAAACTGCTGAAGACTTTTGGAAATTTGTAACAGCAGGGCGTGAACTGGGTCATTTGCATGTAAATTATGAAGATGTGAAACCTTATCCAGTGACCTTTAAAAAGGGTAATCCAAAACAGACTGATATCTCTAATCCAGAAAAGTTTTATTACGTGAATGAAATGAAATTCGCAAAAATTAAGGATAGTAAGAAAAAGGATAAAACCACTGTTATTTATAATAACAATATCACAATAACAGATATACCTCTTGACGCTTATGCGTATATCGTCAATGGCAAACCTGCTCTTGAATGGGTTATGGGGCGTCAATGTGTAAAGACTGATAAAAAGAGTGGTATTGTGAATGATGCTAATCGCTATGCTGTTGAAACCGTTGGCAACCCTGCTTATCCATTGGAGTTATTCCAAAGGGTTATTACCGTAAGTTTAGAGACAATGAAGATTGTTAAGAACCTACCAAAATTAGAAATTAAAGAAACTGAATAAGCTTATAAGACCTTATAACTCATAAGGGGTATAGAATATAGCTATACCTCTTTTGTAAGTTAATTAGATACAATCTTAAAAGGAATAATTTATCATGCGTTATTCTAAAAAAAGATCATTTGCACTTTTAAACACTGTCATTTGGATTGCCTTTAAAAGATTACACCGTAATCTCAAATGATAGCTTTATAGCTTTCAAAAAACTTCTTTAAAGAGAGTTTTATATCTTCATTTTGCTTATAGGTTTTGTCTGTTTTAAAACCCCCCAAAACCTCTAAAACCTCTAAAACTCATAACCATAAGAGCCTTGATCGCATAGCTTATGATTATAACTGTCTTTTGAAAGGCTTTAAGAGATCACATGCTTCTTTCATAAAGCACGTTTTAATCACTCACTAAAATGATCACTTTTGTCAGTTCAATTTACTGACAGATAACTGACAAATATATATTATTGATTGAATTTACGTGTTGTGTCTTAATAAGGGTTGTACCATTAAAATGCTAACATATTGAAATATAATGTTTTTAAATTTCTCTCATTTGAAAAAAATAATAGAGGATCTAAAAAGAACTGACTAAACTGACAAAAATGACAAAAGTCTATTAAAAGGGATTTTGCTAATCTCTATAAATATCAATCTCTCTTTAAATGTTTTCATAACAGTCTATAAATCACAATTATCCTATTTATCATTTCTCTTATGAAAAGGGAAAATGATGCGGTGGCTATAAAGAAGATAACAGCTATAAAGCACGCGTGAAAAAAGCAGGCTTTCATAATCACAATGCAAATGAAATCATTTGTTATAAAGACAGTCCCTATAAAAGCTATTAAGTTGAAAATGTATTATAAAAGAAATTAACAGAAATCTTTAAAAACCATTTAGTAAAAAAACATGATAGGTTATAAAGATAAAAATACGCATCATGAGAGCGTTTCTCAATATTATAAATGTATAGATTCAGAAAATAACGCAATCGTTTTATAATGCCCATAATATAGCTTTAAAGGCACATAATACAAAAGAAGCAATTAATAAGCATATGATAAATATATACACACAATGCATTTAAAAAAATCATAAAAATATCAAAAAAGTGCATAAATTAATTGACAATAAATACGTATTTTGTTATATAAATAATCAAGTGATCAAAACACTAAACATGTAGCGAAAAGGTTGCGATAAACCTAATCCTGTTATAAATACTGACTATCTTTTATGCTTTTATTGGCATATATGATGATTTTGTCGGGTGTGCTTACACCATACAATACCCTTATGGGAAAAGTGTAAGCAACGGACTACATGCCGTGTTTTGAACGCCCGGCGCCCTTATGGGCTGTCAATTTCAAAACTCTAAATCATGTAGGATATATTAGTATGAAAACTCTATCAAAAAACACCCCCGTTATTTCTAACATTTCAAATGAAACCGCATCTAATAATAAACAAGAGCCTGCAAAAAAATACGAATTTATTGATGATTGTGAATATATCGATGGTCATTTCTTAAAGCGAATTAGAGCTTTAAGAGATTTTGGTGATGTCAAAAAAGGCGATTTAGGTGGCTATATTGAAAATGAAGATAACCTCTCTCATGAGGGTAATTGCTGGGTGTATGATAAAGCACGCGTCTTTCAAAACGCTCGGGTTTCTGAGAATGCAAAAGTAAAGGGCTTTTTTGTTGACGTCTATGGCGATGCTAAAATTTATGGAAATGCTATTTTTCAAGGCATGGCAATAAATGATTATTGTGAGGTCTATGGCAATGCCCATGTTGAAAATGCTGTTATAATTGAAGGCAATGTTAAAATTTATGATAACGCCCGTGTAAGTGGTCATGCTCATATTTCTGATATGTCTGTTATTTGTGATGATGCTCATGTCGGTGGCAATGCAAAAATAAGCGATGGTGCTTATATCTGTGATCATTCTTATGTTATTGATGATGCCGTGGTTTGTGGTTCTTTAATCTGTGGGGATTCTTATATTCATAGTGCCGCCTCTTTAACAGAAGATGATCAAATTCATGATGAGGCAATTCCAAGATTTGGTAGTGATGATGATTATTACCGTCATGAATATTATGACGAGGCAATGTAATTAACACTAGGCGCGGCGGGGGCGCCTCTCTTTAAACATTTCATTTTTACAATTTTATCTCTTTATAAAGGAATTGTGCTATGCAAAAAAAGTTTGCACTCACAAATGAGACACGTGTATTTAATAATCAAACTCTTTATCGCATTAAAGCATTAAGAGACTTTGCTGATGTCAAGGCTGGCGATTTAGGTGGCTTTATTGAAAGTGAAAATAACCTTTCTCATGAGGGCAATTGCTGGGTGTATAATGAGGCGTGTGTTTATAATAATGCCCATGTTTCTGATAATGCTAAAATCTTAAATGAAGCTTATGTTTTTGATAATGCAAAAATTGAAGGCAATTCTAAAATTTTTGATTGTGCAAAAATTTATGACAATGCAAGGGTTGCTGATAATGCTAAAGTTTTTGGTTCCTCTTATGTTTATGATCATGCCTGCGTTTTGAATCATGCAGAGGTATCTGACAGGGCTGTTATAAAAGGCCATGCAAAAATTTATGATAATGCTTTATTAACTGGCTATGCACAAGCTTATGGCAATGCAAGAATTTATGACAATGCTCAAGTTTGGTTTTTTGCTGTGGTTTGTGATGATGCTTGTATTTATGAAAATGCAAAAATTACAGGCTATACATACATTTGCGATAAAGTGAGTGTTTTTGGTAATTCATATATAGATACCAAAAAATTGAGTGGTCATATCAAAATTTGTGATCAAACCATAAAAGACGCTGCGTAAAATAAGACGCGTGCGTTGCGGGGGCGCCCCTCTTTCAAATTTTCCATTCCAAATTTTAGCAAATGTTTAACACATTCAATTGTGTGAGGTATTCTTATGTGCAAAAAATACGAATTAACTAGAGGAAGCAAAAAAATTA